>JAKSMD010000043.1 GCA_024400815.1 Bacteroidales bacterium
ATTGGTAATGGGTATGTTGGTTTACGGTGTTCGTAACTTCTACAACGGCAAATCCGGTTCTGAATTGATGGGTAAGAAATTAGGTTTGCTCGCATTCGGTAACGTTGGCCGTAACGTAGCTCGCATCGCTAAAGGTTTCGGTATGGATGTTTACGCATTTGACGCATTCTGCCCTGCAGACGCTATCGAAGCTGCCGGCGTACACGCTGTTGCTAGCCGCGACGCTTTGTTTGAAACTTGCGACATCGTTTCTTTGCACATTCCTGCAACCGCAGAAACCAAGCAAAGCATCAACTACGATGTTGTTGGCAAGATGAAGAAAGGTGGTATCCTCATCAATACCGCTCGTAAGGAAGTCATTGACGAAGCTGGTTTGCTCAAATTGATGGCTGAACGTACAGACCTCAAATACATCTCCGACATCATGCCAGACGCTGATGCTGAATTCAAGGCTTTCGAAGGCCGTTACTTCGCTACCCCTAAGAAAATGGGTGCTCAAACGGAAGAAGCTAATGTTAACGCTGGTATCGCAGCTGCTAACCAAATCGCTGATTTCTTCAAGACTGGTAACAAGAAATTCCAAGTCAATAAATAGTATTTGAGTGAGTGGTGAAGAGTGAACAGTGAGCTGATCTTTCAAATTACTGTTCACTCCTCACTGCTTATTTTTATGGCCCTGTAGTTCAGCTGAATAGAACGTCAGATTCCGGTTCTGAAGGTCGCGGGTTTGAATCCCACCGGGGTCACTAAAAGCACTACCTTTTACGCGTAAAAGATGGTGTTTTTTTATTATAGGACAATTGAAAATTCCGTATTTCGTTCAATAAAAATAAGGGTAAAGATGAATTCGTTTGGAAATGCGTTTTTAATTAGTTGGAAAAAATGGCGCAGCATCTCTCTGGTGTGGCGTATTTGTATTGGATTAGCTTTAGGTATAGTACTGGGACTGGCAGTTCCCCAAGCGCAATGGATAGCCATATTCGGAAAAATTTTTGTGGGAGCTTTGAAAGCCATAGCCCCTGTGCTGGTATTTGTTATTGTGGCCGCCGCCCTTTCTCAAACACATGACGGTCTCAAAAAACAGTTCACAGTGCTTATTTTCAGATACATTCTGACCACTATCATTGCGGCAACAGTAGCCATTGTGGCCAGCTATCTTTTTCCAGTTACACTCAATCTTTCAGTTGCAGAAGATGTTGAAATGGCATCTACAAATTCTGTCGGCGAACTTTTTGAAGGCATCTTGCTAAAAATTTTCAGCAATCCGATTGCTGCCATCTGCGAGGCTAATTATTTAAGCATTCTCTTCTGGGCTCTGTTGACGGGTTTTGCCTTGAAGCGCTTTGCTTCTTTATCTACCAAGAGCATGGTTACCGATTTTTCCGAGGTCGTGTCACAATTGGTCAAATGGGTTATTCAATTCGCTCCGTGGGGCATTATGGGTTTGGTATATGCAACGGTATCTTCAAATGGTCTGGAGGTCTTTACGAGCTATGGACATTTGCTGTTGCTCTTGGTGGGCAGTATGCTGTTCTGTACTTTTATAACCAACCCTATCATTGTTTCCATCATCATCAAGGGCAATCCTTTTCCGATTTTGTTTAAGTGTTTGAAAGACAGTGGCATTCCTGCCTTCTTCACCAGAAGTTCTGCGGCTAACATTCCAGTTAACATGCAATTGTGCGAGGAGATGGGGGTAGATCGCGGATTCTATTCCGTTGCCGTTCCTTTGGGAAGTACTATCAATATGGATGGTGCCGCAGTGACCATTACGGTGATGACGATGGCCACTTGTCATACGTTGGGCATTGAAGTGGGGCTTATACAAGCCATATTGCTCTGTTTGCTCTCTTCTGCTGCGGCGTGTGGCGCCTCCGGAGTGGCAGGCGGTTCCCTGTTGCTCATCCCCATGGCGTGCGCCCTCTTTGGCATCACCAATGACGTGGCCATGCAAGTGGTTGCCATTGGCTTTATCATTGGTGTGGTGCAAGATTCTGTGGAAACAGCGCTTAATTCCAGCAACGACGCGCTTTATATTATTGCGGCCGACCGGCAAGAGAAAAGAAGAAGGCAATCGTAGAGACGTGGCACGCCGCGTCTCTACGACGATGGAAAATTTATGCCGCGTTCTATCTTTTCACAATTTTCTGCATTTCCAAACTACCATCCACAAATTGGATTTTGACGGTGTACAATCCTGATTTCCAATCTGCTGTATTGATTTGATAGGTGTTGCTTGCTGCGGAACTTACATAGATTAACTTTCCGCAAAGGTCATAGATTTCAATCTGTAGGATTTCTTTTTGCTCGCTGCTGATGGTACATTGATTTTGACATGGATTGGGCCATACGCAGACTTCTCGTTGCATGGTGTAGTCATTTACTGCGTTGGGTGTCCAGCCGTTCAAGATGGCCACGCCGGTAAGGTCGAAGCCACAACTGGCAAAGTCCGTTGGGTAGGGGTCGTTGATGATATGGCCATTCTTGTCAATCGTGCCATACTGTGGGTCCACAGATCCAACCACATCTACAATGCGAATGTGTGTGATGTGGTTGATGTCCAGGTTGCTATAGCCTTCTAATTCAGCCAAATCAAAGGGTGTTCCCCAGCCCCCGCGATGTTTGCCGGCCAGATTGTGTGTCTGATATGCTTCCACTGTTCCAGCATTACTAATTTGTTGATCTATTGGCGTATTAGACACTGACGGAAAACGATAGAAATGGATACCGTCGGAGCTGACTTCCACGAAGGCAAGTTCAAGGAAGACATCATTCAAAGAATTTTCAAATACGGCAAAGTCATATCCTGGACCATTGCTTATCGGTTGGCTGAAAGTAAGAGTGGCACTTCCTCCGTCGCCCAAGCTCACGGCATCGGTACTGACAGCGGTTGCGGGCCCGGTAGCTGCGGTTTCAGTGCCGAAAGAGGTCAGCGTAATAGGGTTGGCAATGTCTTGATAACCACGGTTGACCGTGCATCCGCTGGCCCAACCAAGAATGGCGGGATTGTCGCAGTTGATGGCTTGGCATCCCTCTGTTCCAACAATTCCATCAAAGGTGACAGTGGAAGGTGCGGGAAGGGAGACGGGCAGAATGGGCGTTTCCCATGCATAATTGAAGAGATCATCCGCGATGCCACAACTTTCATCGCCCCACTTGATGAGGTCTCCGTTGTGCACATATTGGTCTTGGAAGCCATTCATGGCGCCCACGCCGTTGATGTTGTACATCCACCAGCTGCCTTGTAAGGAGAGATTGTAGGTGCCATCTTGGAAGGTGATGTCGTTCATCATGGTGCCATTCGACGTATATTGGAAGCGGTTGTCATAAATGACGATGGTGCGCATGAGATCGGAGACCAATGCACTGTCGCCATCGAAGTGTACGCCCCAAGCAAATGCAGTGGACGGATTGCACCAGTTGACGGCCAAAATGGCGCTGTTGCTGCCATTTCCGACCCAATAAACGATGTCGTTTGCATCAATGGAGGCATCTTCACTTGCAATGGGTACGTTAGGATCTACTGGATAGAAAACATTTAAATTGGGGATGTCGCAGTCGCCCCACTCAGACATTACGAATTGATCGCCATTATGTAATTCATCGGACAAGCCAGAAGCCCAAGTACCATTGATGGTGTAGGTTAACATACCGCCGCCGACATTGTAATTGAGCATTCCGTTGCTATAACTGTAATCATCAATCAATGACCCGCTGAAGTTTATGTTGAAATTAGGGTCGGCATCTTGGATGCCATCCAGCATCTCCTGGATGGTGGCGGTACCATTGAAGCGATAACCGTATGCCCAACCGCCGGCTGGAGAGGGACCGCAGGCAAAGAAACTCACGACAATCTCATTGCTGCCCTGTCCCACCCAAAATTGGATGTCATTTGGGAAAATGTCCCTTGTGTTCCGTACGGGAACAGATTGACGCATCTGCTGTCTGACTTCCGCATTTTGTGCGTTAAGTCCTAAGGTTGCTAAAACAAGCAATAAACACCATAATTTTTTCATACTTTTGAAAATTAAAAAGTTAAACCATAAAGCGTGTCATTGCTTTGGGAAAGAAACAAGTAGAATCTGAAAAAATCATATTCCGTGTTAGCCTATATCCCGAAGCTGTTCACTAAAATGATTTTCGGCAGGTTTTCTGACTTGTCTTTCCTTGAGCGAACCTTCCCATTGAAAAATTCAACAGTGGTTTGTGGGGTGCTCTTGGATATTAAAGACTTACAGCAGCGGGTACTGTACAGGATTCACACCTGTTTCCCTCACACGGCATTGATGAAATGCCGTTCACCAAAAAATCGGCGGCAAAAATACAAAAAATTGTAATATCATAGAGACGCGGCTCGCCGCGTTTCTACGATTACCACGTTTTTACAGTAAATGGCTTGCCAAAGCGCGCTGGATGCCCTTGACGTCGATTTTACGGCTGAATTCCTTTTTGATGGGAAATTCAGAACCTTTGACCCAGATTTTCATTTCGCAGTCGTCATCCAAAGTGCCGGCGGTTTCAACAGAGAATTGGACGATGGAGCTGTACGGGATGGAACGGTATTCGCGTTTGCTGCCCGTCACGCCCTGCACATCCAACATGATGATGCGTTTGTTGGTGAATACCCACTTGTCGCGAATCAAACTGTAAGCGGATTCTAAATTTTCTCCTTCGCATAAAATAGGGGAGAACTCATGTTCCAATGCCGCCACATCCACTTCGGTGGCGTTGCCTAATAAATGATTGATAAGACCCATAGTATTAATTTTTATAATTGGTTAAATTGTTCCTTTCAAATATGCTTGGCGTTCTTCTTCTGGGAATTTCTCAATAGCGTAGCGAAGCATTGTACGGGGCATTGTTTGATAGCGATTGGATAAGAATTCCTTGAGGCGCGGCATATCGTGTTTGCCGGTTTCACGCAGGAGCCAACCGACCGCTTTATGGATGAGGTCGTGCGGGTGGTGCAATAGAATGTCGGCAATGGCAAATGTGTCATCCAACTGCCCATGCCGCACGAATTGCATCGTGCTGACAATGGCAATGCGCTGTTCCCACATGCTGTTCCCCGATTGGGCAAAATCGTAGAGTATCTTCCGGTCTTTGTCCAGAAGCCAGGTGCCTAAAATTTCATAGCAACTCAAATCTACCAAGTCCCAGTTGTTGATGTATGCCAGATGGGACAAGTAGAAATCTACGCAATGCTTTTGAACTTCCGGTGCGCGTTTTGCTTTCTGGAAAATCTTCACTAAAGTGAGCAGCGCGGCCAATCGCACTTCGTGATATTCAGAGGTGATGCAGGTTTCCAGGTCTTCAAAACGAACATTTTGCCAAAGTTCCTTGACAACATTTCTTGTTATGGGAACTTTAATACCTAAAAAGATATCGCCTTCGCCGTATTGCCCTTTTCCTGTCTTGAAAAAGCGGGAAAGATTAGCCACCTGCGCATCGTCTCGATGCTCCATCATCGTTTGTAGTAGGATGTTCATTTTCCGATAATAGTGTTTTTAATTTTCTGCTTCCAATAAAAAACTGACAGGACGAAAACCGTCGTTACAGGATATCATCGCGGAGTAGGGGTTTTTCATCCAGCCATCATAGAAGTTGCCGCCGCCATTGGCCAGAACTTCAACAAATTCTTTTACGCTGCCCCAAGCACTTTCGCAAAAGTTCTCTGGACATTTTCCTTCTTTGGAAACGAAAACCTCTCCTTCATGCAAATCGCAAGTATGTTCTATGGGATTCTCGTATTGTTCCATAAGGTCTGGATAGCATGCTTTGCGGATGACTGTAATTTTTACGTCTTTCATAGCTGTTTTCAAAATAGGTTGCAAAAATACAAATATTCAAATTACGAGTTGCTTTCTGTTTTTCATCATACTAACATTGCGCGTTGGAAAATTTTGAAAGAGGCGTTTGTGTATTCGAGATTTTAATGTATCTTTGCAGCACTTTACTGATAAAATATAACAATATGGAAATCAATCGTTTGACCACCTTGTTGGCAAGCATCCAAGGCGTTTCTCCCATTTCAGAATATAGTCCTGCCCAATTAATACTTATGCATCAGCCCGGTTTGGAACTGTTTGACGGTGTCATTCACCCTGCCGCTGCACTCTACGAACACTATTTCGATGTAGATGCTGCTGCTGAAGAGCACAAGGGTTATCAGGCCATGTTGCGTGCTAATAATATAACAGTGCTGACGGTTCGCGAAGTGCTGATGGATGTCGATATTGATATTCTCCGCCAGATGGCTGAAAAAGAGTTGGTCTATGATGCTGAAGGCACAACGCTTTCTGCAGAAGAAGTGGAAGCTTATCGTATAAAGGTCATTCATGAGATGTCTAAGACGGACTTGGTTAGATCGTTGTTGCTCCGTCCCATCGTGCATTTGAAAGAAACAAACACGAACACGGGTTTGGCGGCTTTCTATGAACACCGTCCGCTGATGAACATGTATTTCATGCGCGATCAGTCTATTTCTACTCCAAAAGGACAGATTTTGTGCAAGTTGAACTCCTCCCAGCGCAGCGATGAGGTTGACATTGTCGAACTCTGCTACAAGCATTTGGGCATTGCTCCGGTGTATAAAATCCAAGGTGAAGATAGTTTCTTGGAAGGTGGCGACTACATTCCATTCGGCAAGATGGGTCTGATAGGCCAGGGTTTGCGCACCACGCAAGGGGCTATCGATGAAATGCTGGCCGCCGATGTGATTGGTCACGATATGCTCGTTGTGGTCCGCGATCACCTCAAAGACCAGTATCAAATGCATTTGGATACCTATTTCAATATTATTGACCGTGATTTGGCTACCATGTGCTTCAATCGTTATGACGCACAAGATGAGTCAGACGAGAACTTCTTGACGATTGATGTCTATTCTCGCGAGCCGGGTACCAAAGAGTATCATGAAGATATGCGCTACCACGGCATGTCTTTCAAGCAATTCTTGGCAGACCAGGGCGTTCACGTTATCCGTGTCCAAAAGCGCGATGCTGACCATTATGCCAACAACTTCTTGGCTATTGACGCGCGCCATATCATGTCTGTGGCCGGACAATCGGAAGAGTTGCAGCAAGAGTACAAAAAGTACGGCGTCAATGTGGAGTGGGTGCCTTTGGATAACCTGATTGGTGGTTATGGCGCAGCGCATTGCATGACGCAAGTGCTCAGACGCATCCCAACCGAAGAATAAAAGAATACTCAAGATTTTACAAGTTGACAGACAGGCAATTCGGGACTCCACATCTCGATATTGCTTCTATTGCTATTTTTCACTTGATACAGTTTCGTTCAAAGTACTTTCGTATTGTCTCAGTCCCTGTACGAAACGTTCGCGCATCGTCTGCACCATGCTGTCTGGACTGAGCACGCGTACGCCTTCGCCAAAGGCCATCAAGTCACGTATAAGCTCGTGATTCACTATCACCTTGATTTGGAAAACCATACTGCCGTCCTCGCGCTGCTCCAGCACCTGCTGACTTGCGTGAATCGGCTTGGTGAGGATGTAGGGCGCATTGATTGAACCCGCCCAAAAGCGGACTGTTTCCACCGGCGTGTTCATTTTGGTAACCCCGACAATGTCGTCAAAAAAGGTTTCAGGGTCAAAGGTCGGGTCTTCATAAAAGGGACAGCCACTTGCGGTCTTGATGGTGATGATGCGGTCTAAGGCCAAGTCCGTCACCTCTCTAGTATTTCGTGTGTGCGTACCAAACACGAACCAGCGGTTGCGCGACTCTTTTAGAATATAAGGCGAGAAGATGAACTTGCGCGAACGTGATGACTTAAACGACTGGTATAGAATACGCAGTACTTGTTTTTGGGCAATGGCCTCATAGATGACCGGAATAAACTGCAGACCTTTTACCTGATTGTTCTGCTCAAAATAAACCACCGGTTTGTTCTGTTCGTTGAGGTTTTTAACGTGGTCTTCCAAGCGGCAAAGCACGTCTTCCAGTCCCGTCATCGGATGGAAAGCGCTCATCTGCTTGAAGATGCCGATGGCCTCGTTGAGTTGTTTCACGTCCTGCACGCTAAGCGGCGTCTTGGTGATGCTGTAATCCGGATCGTTATACATATAATATTTTTTGTCCACCACCACAATCGGCGCATTGTAGCCGGGACGGTCGCTGCGCATAAACTGGATATCGCTCTGAATGGTGCGCACACTGATGCTCGTGCCGCAATAGTCGAGCATCGCCTCGTTGCATTTGCGGACCAAGTCGTTCAATGTCCACAATCGAGTGCGGTTACACAAACAGGCATCTATGGTTTTGTATCGTAAAAGGGCATTTTTGGAGGCGGGCATAATGAAAATTGAATAAAATCGTGCAAAAATACTTTTTTTTATTTACTACGCAAATAGGTTGCGTAGTTATCTTGTTTTTTTGCGCAAAATTTAAAAAACAAGATTATGGAAATCACGAACAAAAAAGGAAAAACCACGAAAATCTTTGCCAAAACCGTTGAAGACAAATGTGTTGGCCAACTGAAACTGCTGATTGACAATGACGCGTATGCCGACTCCACCATCCGCATTATGCCCGACTGCCACGCAGGCAAGGGCAGCGTAATCGGGTTCACCTCCACGTTTGACAAACGCGTCATCCCCAACACCGTCGGGGTGGATATCAGTTGCGGAATGTTGGTGGTGAATTTGGGGCCGCAGAACATCGACTTTGAAAAATTCGATGCCGTCGTGAAAGAGAACATTCCCAGCGGACTGGTAGTGCGCGAAGGCAGATATTGCCCATTCAAAGAAATAGAGGATCTTTTCTGTTATCGTAATCTGAAAGACAGCAAAAGAATCATCCGCAGCATCGGCACCTTGGGTGGCGGCAACCACTTCATCGAGTTGGACCGCAATGAGGCAGGCGACATCTTCTTGGTCATCCACACGGGCAGCCGTAATTTGGGCAAGCAGGTGTGCGAATTCTATCAGGCCATCGCCGTGGATTTGGCGCACGGCAAGGGCGACTATTACGCGCAACGCGAGGAAATCATCGAGCGTTACAAATGTGAAGGTAGAAGACAGGAAATACAGCAAGCCTTGAAAGACTTGCAACACGTATGGCACGAGAGCACTGTGCCGGACGACCAAACGTGGGTGGAAGGTGTATGGCTTGAGCGCTATATTCACGATATGAAAATCAGCGCGCAGTTTGCGCACCTCAACCGCGCGGCGATTGCCGAAATCATCATTTCGACCTACTTTGGGGACAGACATTTGGAAGATTACGAACACTTTGAGACGCTGCACAACTACATTGACTTCGAGCACAACATGATACTGAAGGGTGCGGTTTCCGCCGCCAAGGGCGAGAAGCTCATCATTCCGATGAACATGCGCGACGGTTCGCTCATCTGCATTGGCAAGGGCAATCCCGACTGGAACTGTTCCGCCCCGCACGGCGCCGGCCGACTGATGTCGAGAACAGAAGCGATGAAAACACTCTCACTGGATGAGTTCCAAACCACGATGCAGGGCATTTACACCACCACCGCCAACGCGCAAACGCTTGACGAAGCGCCGATGGCCTACAAACCGATGGAAGAAATCGTGCAATGCATCCAAGACACCGTGGAAATCGTGGACATAATTCATCCCATCTACAACTTCAAAGCCGCCGAAGACGCCAGGTTCTGGAAGAAGGAGAAGGGACAGATGGTTGAATGACACCGAAAATGTTGTATCTTTGCAAACTTATTAATTGAAACTATGGAAGTGTTTATCATCACTATTTCTTTTCTTTTCGCTTTGATTTGTGGCATATTATATGGATGTACTAGCATTCTGCACGATTTTGGTATAAGAGGCATTATTTCCAACGTCCTTATTGCCGTTGGATTATGGTTATTATCTAAACTATTTTCTGTGCAGGATATTGTAGGCATCATTTTAATAGTTGGTGCTTTTGCTGCTATAGTATTTGCCATCAAGCAAAATAGTAGAAAAAAAAGTACAACACATCAAACAGTAGGGAACAACATTCCTGAAAGTAATGAAACACAATCTGTATCTCAAGCAAATGAGATCGATCTTATGATTGGAAATTCAATCCAAGAGTTGGACAGCTTGATAGGTTTGGAAAATGTTAAACAGCAGGTTCACTCGCTGATAAAGTTCATCCAGGTGCAGCAGCAACGCGAGAAGCACAATTTGAAGACCACCCCGATTTCATACCATTGCGTCTTCTCAGGCTCTCCGGGAACGGGTAAGACCACGGTGGCGCGCATCTTAGCACAAATTTACAAAGACCTCGGCGTGCTGAAAAAAGGGCACCTCATTGAAACCGACCGTGCAGGACTTGTTGGCGAGTATGTGGGACAGACGGCTGTGAAGACCAACAAGGTCATCAATTCCGCAGTGGGCGGCGTGCTTTTCATTGATGAGGCCTACTCCCTCTATTCGGAGTCCGCGGAAGACTACGGTCGCGAAGCCATTGCCACCCTGCTCAAACGGATGGAAGACGAACGCAATAACTTGGTGGTAGTGATGGCCGGGTACACGGAAGAGATGAAACAGTTCATCGACATCAACCCAGGCTTACGTTCCCGTTTCAACCGCTATATTGACTTTACCGACTACTCTCCCGACGAGCTTTATCAAATCTTCAAGCGCTACATCGACAAAGAGGATTTCAAACTCACCCCTGAATCGGAACTCGCATTCCAAAAACTGTTTGCAGAGGCCTACGAAAAGCGAGACCGAACTTTCGGAAATGCCCGATTTGTACGAAACATTTTTGAAAAAACCATTGAACGCCAATCTCTCCGCGTGGCCGACATCACAGAACCTACTGTGGAGCAACTGACGGAAATTATGGAGAACGACGTTCCCAAACTATAAAACATTTATTCTTTATGAAAAACGAAACTTTTACTTTTGGCAGCGAACCTTTCAACGAATGGCTCGCCAAACACCCTGATGTGGAAAAACTGACCATCAAGGGGCACATTAATACAGATAATTTGGAAGATATTGACGAACAATTATTCGAATCTTCCATTAAAACATTAGAAATTGGCACGGTAATACTAAAAGACGAAAATTATGGGACTGCCTCTTTTGATGATTATGCCTTTTCTTTTGTGGATGACTACAATACACCACCAAGATTATTCAAGATGTTGGTTAACGCGCAATATTCTTCTGTTTATTCACTATCAGATGATTTGATTCTTTCATCAGATGGAAAAGTGTTAGTCCACATAGCAGAAACGGACACATTGCAAATTCCTGAAAATGTGAAAACCATTGGCCTTTATGCTTGTGCTTGCTATAATGATTTGGAAGAAGTTTGTTTCCCCGACGGATTACAGGAAATAGGAGCACATGCATTTGAAGGATGCAACAATTTAGAATATGTAAATCTACCAGATACCGTTTTAACTATAGGGGATAGTGCTTTTTGTGATTGTTATCTTTCAAATTTTGATTTATCCAATAATCTTACTGAAATTCCTGCTCATTGTTTTGAAAACAACAATTTGACCTCATTTGAACTACCCCACTCCGTTAAGGCTATCCGTTATGGTGCATTTTTAGGAAATCCCATTATAAAGATAACTTTCAACCAAGGTTTAGAGATAATTGAAGGCAACGTTTTCCCTGCTTTATGTTATGCAAAGTTTCCGGCTTCTATGAAAGAGATTGCCGTAGATTTTTATTACGATAAAAGTAATACAAATATTAAAAGGGAAATACCTTATATAGAGGTGGACAATGACAATCCTTACTTTTGGACAAAGAAAGGAACATTGTATAAAAAAGGCAGTGACGAGCTCTGTTTGGATGCACCTTTCTGTTGTAGGACAAGGCACTATAAGGAAATACCGCAACTGGTAATCCCCGCAAATTTGCAGCCCAAGAGCGTGATTTTGAAATGGAATCCATCCTTCTCTTCTTTCCAAATGAGTGGATACATCAGGTTACTTCAAGATTTTGTAGCCGAAGATGAATATGAACGCTTTGATTCTATGAATTGGAGCGTGTGGGATTATGATAAAATCAATGTCGGCGACAGAGTGTATTGGGTAAAAGTCGGGTACGGACAAATCGGCATTGTGGGCAGCGGCGTCGTAACTTCGGAACCCTACAGAAGTGAGGATTGGAGTGGCAAAGGACGCATCACGTACTATGTGGATTTCATCCCCGACGTGTTGCTCAATCCCGATACCGTGCCCATCTTGACTTGTGAAAAATTGCAAAGCGAGATACCTGACTTTGAATGGTCGAAGGGGCACTCTGGTTTGGTGTTAAACGATGAACAAGCCCAAAAGTTGGACACGCTTTGGAAAGACTTCCTACAACAACACGATGACCTTTTTCAAGAAAAAATGCAGAAAAAGTCCAACGAACAGGTTTATATCCAAAAATAAAAAAAGCACTTGACTCGTCCCTAAGGGCAGGCCCTATCTTTGCCGCCGCTTAAGCCAATCAATCTTACGATGATGAAGTACAACACCAAATTAAAAATCGGAGAGTTTTCCAAAATGATGCAGGTAACGGTCAAAACACTGCGTCATTACGAGCAGAAGGGGCTCCTACTGCCTGATGAGGTGGACGAGTGGACGGGCTATCGCTACTACAGCATCGACCAGATGCAGAAGTTGAACACGATCCGCAACCTTCAACAACTTGGATTTTCGTTGGATGAGATCAAGGAAATTTTCGAAGAAGATTCGCAAGTGCCCACCATCGAACAATTATCTGAGAAAATTGAGGAGACACAACGGCAACTTCAAAAGTTGAGAACCCGACGAGAACGTCTGCTCCATTGGCGAAACACTCGCAAAAACATCAGCAAAATGGAGAAATTTTCAATTCAATCATTGCCCGAAATCATCGTGGCAAGTCATCGGGGAGTCATCCCCAATTACGAAGCGCTCGGCCCGCTGTGTGTAAACGTCATTGGTCCGGAAATGCAATGTCTCGGTTGTGAATGTCCGCCGCCGGGCTATTGCTTCACGATTGAGCACAACCAGGAGTACTCCCCTACGGACATCGACATCGAGTACTGCGAACAGGTGACCGCAATGGGTGCCGACTCGAAGGTTATCCAATTCAAGAAAATTGAGGCCGTGCCCGTTGCCATCTGTATGAAGCATTTTGGTCCATACGAGAGATTTTACGAATCGTATATGGAACTTTTCCAATACATTGAGGAACAGGGTTACCAAATCAGCGGTCATCCCCGCTACTGCTACATCGACGGCGCTTGGAATCAGGAGGATCCTGAAAAATGGTTGTCCATCATACAGGTACCGGTAGAAAAATGTTAGTCCTATATTGGGCAAACATTGCTGTCTTTGTCAATTAAATCGTCAATCACTTTGTCCAACTCAGCGGAATGAGTTTGGATGTAGTTCAATGCGGATTCTTTCAGTGCCTGGATATTTTTGAGGCTGCCGTCGTCCATTTCGTCACTGGCATTGCCGATTTCAGGCGTGAGGCGCACATACTGGTTCTGGCACTCTTCTGCCTCGAACAACTTTCTAACCTGGTAACTGATAACCTCCGCACCGGACGATTGCAGTATGTCAATCACCGGCAGCGCCCAGGAAATCAGTCCCCAGCCTTTGGCTTTGTCGTACAGATAGGACTTGCTCACGCGGCCAGTGCCAATGGAGACGACGTACATGTCGCTGATTTTCGGGGCGCGGTTGTTCACTTTCCAGACCTTCTTCTTCGCTTCAATGATAGCGCAAAGTGAGGGGTCGTTGGCGTAGATGCCGCCGTCCACCAGACATTTGTCGGTTCCGCCCATAGAGGTCACTTCGGCCACGGGAAAATAGGTCGGTGCGGCGGATGTGGCGCGCGCGATGTCCGCCAAACGGTAGTCGCGGTTCGCATCACGTTGTGCCGAATCGGTGTCAAAGAGCACGGCCTCGCGGTTCGTGATGTCGTATGCTGTAATCAGTCCTTCCGTATCAGACTCGGAGAGCTGGGATTCGCCAAAGACTTCTGCTAGCACCGCTTCAATGTTTTTTGCAGGATACATGGAATCAAACATCCGTCGAAGTTGGTTGAAGCCGTTCTTTTTGAAGATTCTCGGGCCACCGCTTTCAAAAAGGGATACTGCTGTTGAGCAGTCCATTTTTTTGTCGTCGTGTTTGTAGAGCATAGAGCATGCCAGCATACCGCCGGCGCTGGTGCCGGCAATCATATCGAAGTAGTCGGCAATGCGTGCTTGAGGATTGCCCGTGCGCACACGCAGGCGTTTTTCCATTTCTTGAAGAATCATGGCGGGGAGGAGGCCTCTGATACCGCCGCCGTCAATAGAGAGGATTTTGTATTTTTTCATATCCTTTATTTCAGGTTATTTTTTGATGATTTTTTTTACAAAAGGATGATTGTCATTGGATAAGATCTGCATAAAGTAGGTTTCAGAGGATGATTAGTCGCTGACGACGAACTTCTTGACGCTCTTTCCTTGTTTGCCTTCGATGTTAAGCAAATAGAGACCTTTTGAAAGTCCTTGAACATGGATAGCGTGGTGGAGGTTGTTACCAGCATTTTCAACATTCTCTGAGAAGACCAAACGGCCAGACATGTCCATGATTTTGATGGTGTATTTGCCTTCGCTTGTCAAGTCAACGAAAAGGGTTGAATGGGTTGGGTTCGGGTAGATGTTCAGATTCAGGGCGTCGTGTTCTTCGCAGCCGGCATTAGGCAGTTGTGGACCACGGATGCCGATGATGATGGCTTGCGAGGAGCTGAAACTGTATGGGCCAGGGTTGAGTGCATCGAGTGTGAAGTATCCATTATAGCCGCCACCAAAACCCCAGTTGATGTGGAAGTAGTCGTCATCACGATAGCCGTCACAGACGAAGACGTGGCCACCCTGGCTGCCGCTGCCACCGTAGAAAAGTGGAGCATATTCATTGAGCTCGTTCTTCACTTTGTTGGTCCATACCGTGGTGTTGTAATTGGTGCGTTCAAGATATTGGACGGTGTTGGGATAGCCGAAATAGTTTTTTAAGGCGGAAACAATGTTGTTGGAGTTCGACCAGCTGGCGGAAGGTCCGTAGTTCATATTTACGGCTACGCCGCAGTGGTAAAGCAATGTTGCCACCGCATTGATTTTCTCAGGGGCGGAGTTGTCATTGAGGACATTGGGCATGTTGTCATAGTCGTAGGTCGTGTTGCCGAAGTCGGCGGAAAGAGTGCCGTAGCTTCCGCAAGAGTAGGAGTGGCTACCTGTGCCCATGGTCGGGTATTTCCAATAGCGGATGACCTGTCCCATGACGGTGGCACCGCAGCCGGTTAAAGCGTGACCGCCGGCAGAAGTGGCAGCAGCGTCAGCCGGACAAAGGGCATTGTACGGATTCACTTGTGACCATTTGGCGGTTACCAGTGGACTGATCACAATGGCAGCAGGAGCTTTCGTCTGATAGTAATTTCTATTTTGCAATGCTGCCCATTTTTCGGATGTTTGCTGATTGCTTATGCCTTTGCTTTCTAAAATGGCTTTCATTTCATCCATATAGCATTGAATGAAAAAGAGCATGCTTTCCGGAACATTCTCACGATCATAGTTGCTCTCTGTTGAAAAGCCAAGGATGGGCTCTATGCAGTCGTCTGCACTCAGCATGACATACCCTTCTTCAATATTGAAGACATAAATGTATTTATTCACAGATTTGCCATCTGTAGTCGCTTTTTCAAATGTGGCTGCCAGTTGCGCTTCTGTAAATTGATAGTCGGATTTCAGCGTTTTGTAGAAATTTTCTGCAGCTCTTTGTGCAATAGTGACATCAACGGGGGTTGCTTTTGAAAAGATGAACATGAAACAGAAAAGGAGTAGGAAAGTTGCTTTTTTCATATCGACAAGATTTTATTTGTTATGTGCAGATGTATAAAATGTTTTTCTATTTTTAACGATTTCACGCCGATTCTCTAAATTTCACGAAATCATTCAGACAAAATTTAAAGGAATCAATGGGGCAAATGTACAAATTTTATTCACAAAGAAAGAGGACTGCCACAGCCTTCGGTGCGCCATTCAGAAATTAGAATAACGAACAAGAAGCGTCAGCGACCAATGATTTTTGTCAGTCGCTATTTCTCTTCCGCGAACTCCTTCAGTCTCGGTCCCGCGATGCGGTAGATGGTCCATTCGTCCATCGGTACGGCACCGAGCGACTTGTAGAAGTCGATGCTGGGCTGGTTCCAGTTGAGGCACACCCACTCCAGCCGGCCGCAGCCGCGTTCCACCGCGATTTTCGCCAACTGCTGCAACAGCGCCTTGCCGTAGCCCTTGCCCCGGTGCTCGGGCTGCACGAAGAGGTCTTCCAAATAGATGCCCGCGCGCCCCACGAAGGTGGAGAAGTTGTGGAAGAAGAGCGCGAAACCGACCTCGGTGTCGCCTTCCATCGCGAAAATCACCTCCGCCTTCTTTTTGTCGAAAATCCATTCTTCCAAAATGGCGGGCGTGGCCACCACCTCATTTAACATTTTTTCATAGTCGGCCAATTCCTTGATGAATTGTAAAATCAGTGCGCAATCCTTGCGTTCAGCGTATCGTATTTTCATAACTTAAAACTATTTAGTCCAGAAATCATAAAAAATATTCGCGCCGGCGGTATGTCCGTCCTGCGTGCGATAGTAACCACCCAAAATGCTGAAGGCATAGTGCGTGTTCGGCTGCAAATCCAAATATACCGTAGTGGTTTTACAGTCTTTGCTCCAAGTGAAGATGCTCTCTCTTTGTCTGTCAATATCCAAGGATTTGCCGTCTGAAGCCCCATTGCCCAACGCAATCATATTCATCATCGGCTTGCTGAAGGTAATCTTCATTTCTATTTTTCCGGAAGGAACATGCTTAGCTCCGTTTTTGATGCTGCATTTCACCACGTGTGCGTTGGCTTTCAAGTCCTTCTTCTTCTCTTTCATGAAGTTCTTCAGATTGAATTGGTTGATGTCGTTAACCAATTGTGGCATATAACTTTCAATGGTCGGGTACTGTTCGCGATTCTGTTCGTATTTTCCCAATGACTCCACCATCGTGCGCGTGAGGTAGAAGTCGGCATCTTCGGCAAGTAAGTCGTCAACAGAGACCTGCGGATAATGATTCAGGAAATAGCGAATCACACAACTGCGGACGAAAGTCTCATACATCATCGTCTTGGCATTGCCGTAAGCCATTTGTGTCAGGGTCAGCGCATTGGCATAATACACTTCGTCGGCTTTTACTTTCATATCCGTCCAAAAGCGCTCAATCTGTGGATTGCAGTAGGCGTGGCAGAATTCGTGAATCACAATGGGCAGCACTGCGTTAGCTCGGTAAACAGGCTCGCCCAGACTGTCCACAGAACAGCAGCCGATGAATGGACTGAGCAGGAAACTTCCATCTTTCATCTGCGCATTACAGCCATAGTTATTCGGACCATTCAGGATGCTCAAGACAATGCGGAATTGAGGATTGTTGTTGGCCCCAAAGAATTTTTCAAACCATTCCAAATCAATCTTCTGGCACACATCTTTCTCAAATGCTTTTACTGCTTTCTGCTGGAATTCCGCATTTTTCATGTAGCCCTGGTGGAAATTAGACTTTGCATAATATTCGTTTAGGGCAGCCAGAAAATTCCGCTTCTGTTCTTCCGTCCAGCGTTCGTCAATGTCATCTTGAAAAGCGTCGTCCAAAGTCAATTTCCCATTTTCAGAAATTTTAAGATGAAAGGCGAAATCGGCAACGGCATCATACGAAATGCCCGTCTCCTCGCGATATTTCTGAGCCAGCTTCACCACCTCGTCGGTTTCATTGATATAGGGCTTCAAATTGTTCACATATTCATCAAAATAACAGAAGCCGTATTCATTGGCTCCGGCGGTCCGAAAGATGAGACTCATCAGGTCGGCGCGTTCGTCAAAACCGATGGGAATGTTGACTTGTCCAAA
>JAKSMD010000044.1 GCA_024400815.1 Bacteroidales bacterium
CTCTTTATTAACTTATCATTCAGATTGTTATACTTTAGAATAAAAATCAAAAAATGAAAAAAAACATACTTTTTCTCTTGGCATTATGCAGTTGCGTCCTCTTTTCTTGTCAAAATAAAAAAGGGCAAATTGTTATCGAAGGCAAACTCAAGCATGCCAACAACGAATGGATTCGCATCGGTATGATTGGCGAAAACGATTTAGTAATGTTGGATTCCATGAAGATGAAAAACGGAGAATTCTCTTTTGTTATTCCGGCGGAAACGGATGAACAAAAGGCACGTGCGGCTTCTCCTATGATGTACCAAATCATCCTAACCAATGACAACACACTGACTACTTTGGCAAAAGGCGGCGAACATATCGTCATTGAAGCAGATGCCCAAAACCTGCTCAGCACCTACCACATTCATGGTGGAGAAGAGTGCGAATTGATGGCGCAATTAGATAGTGCTTTGACCTCTTTTGTCAATCCCACCAACAAGCTTTTCGAAACTTACGAGAAAAATGTTGAAAATGATTCTATTCGGAATGAAATTGAACAGAAATATGTCGTTTTGCTGCAAAAACATAAAGACTACTTGACCCATTTCATTCAAAAGCACCCGAACAATATGGCATCTTTTATCGCTTTCTATCAAAGTTATAATCGACGCAGCTTCTTCAGTGAACAAGGCGACCTTGACCTGTTGAAAAAAATCACGACTTCATTACAAAAACAATATCCCGACAATCCCTACGTAAAAAACATGAAATTGCGTGTTGAAATGTTAGAACTTGTCGGACAAGAACAAACCGAATAATTATGATACTGATCAATATTGGTGACGAGCTGCTCATTGGCCAAGTAATTAACACAAATGCAGCTTTTGTAGGTCAGCAGATGGCTGCTGCCGGTTTTGAAATGACAGATGTGCTTACTATCGGCGATGACGGTGAACAAATTCGAGAAAGTGTAACCCGCGCCTTGGAAAAGACCGACATCGTGCTCATCACGGGCGGTCTTGGACCCACGCGCGATGACATTACCAAGAAGGTGATATGCGACATTTGCCATCGCGACTTAGTCATTGATGAGCCCACCCTGCAACATGTAACGGACCTATTTGCTGCGCGCGGCATGGAACTTACCGAAACCAACCGCCAGCAAGCCGCCGTACCCACCGACAGCATTGTATTGAACAACACCCTCGGCACCGCTCCTGGCATCTGGATTGAAGATAACGGCAAGGTGGTGATTGCGCTGCCTGGCGTTCCTTTCGAGATGGAAAAACTCATCGTGGACGAGGTTATCCCGCGCTTGAAAGCCCGCGACGAACAGCATCACGCTATTCTTTATAAAGTGCTCCAATGCACTGGCATTACGGAAAGTGGACTTTCTGACATGCTCACCGAATATGAACAACAATTGCCGCCCGAATTGAAACTTGCCTATCTGCCAAAACCCGGCATTATCCGTTTGCGCCTTACGGGACATAGCGACAATCGCGAAGCGCTGCAGGCTACTTTGGACGAACAATTTGCCAAATTAAAAGAGGCTGCTGGCGAATATGCGTTCACCGACCGCGACCTCACATTAGAAGAAATTATCGGCGAGTTGCTCACCAAAGGCAAGAAAACCTTAGCCGTTGCCGAAAGCTGCACTGGCGGTTATATTGCGCACTTGATCACTTCAGTGCCAGGCAGTTCCAAATACTTCGAAGGCTCTATGGTTTCCTATAGCAACGAAGTCAAACGCGAAATTCTCAATGTTCGGGAAGACAATCTCAAACGCCGTGGCGCCGTCAGCGAAGAGGTTGTCAGCGACATGGCCCTCAACACCATGGGACTATTTGATGTGGACTATACGATTGCCACTTCCGGCATTGCAGGTCCAGATGGCGGCACCCCCGAAAAGCCCGTAGGCACTGTTTGGATTGCTGTTGCCACCCCCGTCCGCTTGGTTACTAAGCTGTTCCACTTCGGCAACCGCACCGGTCGCAAACAAATCGTGGAACGCGCCTCACACGCCGCCCTCAACATGCTGCGTATTGAAATTGAAAAGGACATCCGCCGATGAACCCGCTCATCGTCCGATTCAAGCAATATATTGTCTTGGAGCGTAGGATGTCGAAAAACAGTCGCGATGCCTACCTCCATGACATAGAGCTATTGGACGATTTCTTGAACGGCAGACCTATAGAAAAGGCCACTTTAGAGGACTTACAAGATTTTGTCGAACAGCTTTACGACAAGGGCATGTCCACGCGCTCGCAAGCCCGCATCATCTCTGGCATCAAAGCATTTTACCGCTTTTTGGTGTATGATGGAACCATCTTGGACGAGGACAATCCGACCAAATTATTAGATGCACCCAACATTGGCAAACACTTGCCCGATGTGTTAAGCATCGATGAAGTGGAGCAGATTATAGGCGCCATTGACCTCAGCACGCCAGAAGGGCACCGCAATCGCGCCATGGTGGAAGTCCTGTACGGCTGCGGCTTGCGCGTCAGCGAGTTGATAAACTTGAAAATTTCACATCTCTATTTTGAAGAGGGCTTTATCCGAATCATCGGCAAGGGCGACAAAGAGCGATTCGTGCCCATTGGCGAAATGGCGCAAAAAATGATAAACTCATATCTCAAAGGCGCGCGTCTGCATGTCAAAATCCAAAAAGGAGAAGAAGACTATCTTTTCTTAAATCGAAGAGGCCGGCATCTGACACGCGAAATGGTGTTTGTGCTGGTCAAAAAATGGGCCACTGATGTGCTGGGCGAAGAACGAGCTAAAAGTATCAGTCCGCACACCTTCCGCCACTCTTTTGCCACACACCTTATCGACGGCGGTGCCGACTTGCGCGCTGTGCAGCAGATGCTCGGACACGAAAGCATCACCACAACTGAAATCTACACCCATTTAGACAGCGATTATATTCGAAGCAACATCGCTCTTTTTCATCCAAGATATTAGAACACCTTGCGCCAACCTCTTTCAATCAAATCATTGACTTCTTTGGAAATCTTCCCATAGTAAGTTGCAGCTACGCCCAATGCCAACAGCACGATAGTACGCAGAACGGCATCTATAATGGCAACATACAATGCTTTCAAAGGAAGGTGCATAATGAGCAGCGTCAGGGATTTAGTCCACACTAAATTGATTAGGAACAACCCCAAGATAATCGCAATCACCTTGATTTGGGATTTGGAAAAAACAGAAATATGGAGTTTCCATTTTACTAAAGCCAGCATCAACAAATAATAGATAAAATAGGATGCAAAACTTGCAAAGGCAGAACCATTGATGCCCCAAATTGGGATAAACACAATATTGAAAATGATGACCATTGTGGTCAGCAAAACGGTGAGCACCAACGACATATAATAATACTTCGAAAAGTTCAAGGCGCTGCCGCTGACACTAAATGTTGAATTGGCCAATCTTGCCATGCCGAGAATGAAAATCACGCTCTTGCCTGCTTCGTAATCATCGCCATTGGAAAGAATCATAAACAGCACATCCACATTGATCCAGATGATGAAGAAAATAAACATACTGGAGAGGAGCAGATGCAACGACACATTCTTGCAGAGTTTCTGCGCTTTAGTCCAGTCATTCTCCTTGATAGATTGTGCCAAATTTGGATTGACAATGGCATTCAAAGAGCGGTTGGGAATTTCAATGACCGTAGCAATATAATTGGCAATGGCGAAAATGCCCGTCAGTCCGAGTCCCAACTTTGCGCTTACAAAGAAGGAGCTCAGCAGCGGTGTGTTGCTGGCAATGGCGGTAAGGGTCAACAGCAACGAATAGCAGGCGAAATCGCGCACTAAAGGCTTGCTGATGAACTTCAAATCCGGTTTCAAGGATATCTTCTGCAAAGAGAACAGATAGATAACATCCACCAGCACGGCTATCAAATAGGTAATGCAAAATCCGATAACCAAGCCATCCAAAGAGATGCAATGGAAGCCATACAGCAAATAGATGATTAACAGTCCCACGCGCACACCGACCTCTCGAACCAATTTGGGAACGACAATGCGCATCAACACATTACAGTTGGCTTCAAATACCGACTGGTAAAGCATGAACAGGGACAATGGGATGACAAACCTAAAGTAGCGTACAAAAAGAGAAGATTTTTCTGCAAAAAGGTGGACAATAGGTTGTTTGAACAGCGCCAGCACCAGCAAGAAAATCAAAAACCCAAAGATAGGGACTATCAAAGTCCAAAAGAAAAAGCCATGGTTTTTGCCTTCTTCATCTTTGAAATAAGGGAAAAAGCGAATGATAGACGATGCCGTTCCGATTTGGGCAAAACTGGAGAAAAGCACCGCCGCATCAACCAACACGCGCGTCAAACCAACTTCTTCAGTAGTCAAATAGTGCGTCAGTATAAAGAAAGTCGTAACAAAACCCACCACGATGCCGAGGTAGTTGACCAATGTTCCTTTAATACTTTGTCGAATGATAATTCCCATAATTTTTTCAAGGCGGCAAACTTACAAAAATTATACTTACTCTACTCGGGCTGGATTGATGCTCAAAAGAATGTTTTTTCAAAATTTTAATGTATTTTTGCACCTCCTAAAAACCCGAACCTATGTATAAGCAAACGCATCTATTTCTGTTTCTTATCGTCGCATTTATCCTATCCAGTTGCCACTCCAAGAGCAACCATGCAACGGTAGAAGAAGAAGAATACAATTACCCGGTGACCATCATTCCCGATACCATCAGAACCACTTTTTCGGATACCAGCAAACTGTATCCGGTGCAAGAGGAGTTCTTGGAATATTTTTTGGAGAAAGCCGGCGACTACCAAGGGCATCATGTGCAGGCACGCTGCGAATTACCAGAAGAATGGGGCATGCTCTGTGTAGAACGTCTGCCCAACGGACGCGAATTGATGTTGATGCAATCCAAATCCCGTGAATGGAAATATCTGATCATCACTTCAGGTTATGGCACACAGCGTATTCTCGACCTGATGCCCATTGCGGTGAATGTTGCTGTTCAAAACGACAACATCCTGGAAACTGAAAAGTGGAAGACCTTCCGGAAGCCCGACGGTTCCTTCTTCATCGAAAAACAGTATGAATGGACGCGTTCCGTCAATAATGCCACCAAACAGCAAGTATTAGCCAATCCTGAAAATTACCATCGTCAGGCATCCTATGTGGAGCAGTACTTCATCAATGATGATGGCCGTTTTGAGGCTTGCGCAGAAATTGACACGCTGCCGGATTACAATGCTGTCGTCTTCTATTATAATCGCAACGAAAAACCGGAAGCTTGGGACGATTGCGTCGAACAGTTGCAATCTTTCTGCGAAGAAAACAATATTCTTTTTGAAGAAGTCTATCAAAACTACAATCAAGTAACGATACAAAACTACGATTTCAGTTTTTCCATCCAAGCCGACATCACCCCGTATGTCAAAAATTCACTGTGCGGCATGGTGATGATGAAAAAAGGCGCTGAACCGACTGCCATCAACTTCGGCAGTTTCGAATACATGCAGATGGAAATCAAGCGTTATTTCAAAATCAAAAACGCCACGGTCGTTATATGACAACGCGATTTCTTAGACAATTGGAACGGTTAGTCGGAGCGCCAGAAGCACATCGCTATCTTTTGGCGGTCAGTGGTGGCGCAGACTCCAGCGTCATGGCTGCCTTATTCCATGCCTGCCAACTGCCTTTCGCCATGGCCCACTGCAACTTCCACCTTCGCGGAGAAGACTCCAACCGCGATATGCGCCTAGTACAATCGATGGCAGACCAGTGGCAAGTCCCTCTCTATCTGCAAGAATTTGACACTTTGTCACTGCAAAAAGATTCGGGACTCTCTATAGAAATGCTCGCTCGGCAGTTGCGCTACGACTGGTTTGAGCAAATCGGCAAAGACTTCGACTTCATCGTCACGGCCCATCAAGCCGACGATGCGGCCGAGACCATGCTCCTCAACCTCTGTCGCGGCACCGGATTGAAGGGAATGGTTTCTATTCCAGAAAAAAATGGCAAAATCATCCGCCCCCTACTCTGCTTTTCTGCTAAAGAAATTCGAGACTACGCACAGCAACAGCAGATTTCATTTGCCATCGATTGCACCAATGCGGACGAAACCATCAAGCGTAATCGCATCCGCAACAGCGTACTGCCCGTACTCGCCGAACTCAACCCCAACCTCATTGAAACTTTTTCCCACAATCGCGAAATTTTCCAAATGCAATACCACTTTTACCAAAAAAGCATGGAGCAAGTGCAATCGCAAGTGCTGCGCACCAACGGAGATGTTACAACGATTTCCATCAGCATGCTACAGGCACTGCCAGAGGCAAAAGTGATTTTATACGAGATCTTAAAAAAATATCATTTCAACGCCGCTATCGTAGATGAAATTGGAAAAAAATGCCCTACGGGAACACAATTCCACTCGCCTACACATAGTTTAATCGTCAATCGTGACGAATACCTTATCTGCCCCCGTAAAACACAATCTGAACCCGCAATTTGCATTCATAACCTGAATGAATTGCAACAATATTTTACGATAGAAAAAGTCGAAGGCGACCTACCTGTCGTATTTGCCAAAGACAATAACATTTTATATCTGCCTATGGATAAAATGGTTTTTCCAATGATGATTCGGCATTGGCAAGATGGCGACTATTTTTATCCATTAGGCGGAAAAGGAAAGCAGAAATTGAGCGATTTTTTCAATAATCAAAAAATAGATAGATATACCAAAAAGAAAGTACGCTTACTTTGTTTTGGCACAGACATTGTATGGATTATCGGCTATCGCTCAAGCGAAAAATACAAATTAGATAAAACAGCAACGAATTATTACAAAATACAATTCAATGGATAATAAACCTATGGCAGAAAAGCCGCAACGGACCTTTGTACTCTGGTGTTTGGGACTCTGCACCCTCATCGATGTCGGTATGGACATTTTGGGATATCTCAACTTTGCCCTATTCCCCAAAATGATGCAGCAATCCATAGAGTTAGTGAAAAAGATGCCTGCCTTCAGTGGCGAAGAAGTGGCCAAGGCCTTCGATGCCTACTTGGCCATCCCACAATGGCAATTTATACTTTTAATCATCGCTGACATAGCTATTTTCGTAGGCGCACTGATTATGCTCTGGAAACTCAAACAAATCGGCTTCCACATCTATACTATTGGCCAAATCTGCTTTTGCTGTATTATCTATTTCATTATTGGAAAACCCTTTGCCACAGGAGCTTCTGGTATCCTTTGGATAATGATGCTCATCGTACTCTTTGCCACCCAATTGCGCTATATGACGCCTATCGGGGAGAAAGAGCAGGCGGAAGACATACCAGATCCATGGGAAGAAAACGACCATCCTGATGAAGAACAACCTACTGACTAACTTATGAATAGAGAAGATTTTCACATACTAGAAGAAAAAGTTTACAAGAAACCGCTAATATATTTGGACAATGCGGCCACTACACAGAAGCCGCAAGTTGTCATTGATGCCCTGTCCGACTACTATTCCACCATCAACAGCAATATACACCGCGGAGTACACTGTCTGAGTCAGAAAGCCACTGAGGAGTTCGAAATTGCGCGAAAAACCATTCAGCATTTTATTCATGCCGAACATGATTATGAAATTGTGTTCACGCGTGGAGCTACAGAATCCATCAATCTGGTAGCGGCTTCTTTTGGTAGGACCTTTATCCACGAAGGAGATGAGATTATCATCTCAGAAATGGAACATCACTCGAACATTGTGCCTTGGCAGTTCTTGTGCGAAGACAGAGGCGCCCAACTCAAGGTTATCCCATTCAACGAAGAAGGTATGCTCTGCGTATCGCAATTGGAGTCCTTGATTAGTCCGAAAACCAAAATCATTGCGGTCACGCACGTATCCAACACTTTGGGAACCATCAATCCAATTAAAGAAATCATCCAAATAGCGCATCAGCACGACATTCCCGTCATGGTTGATGGCGCCCAATCCGTAGCCCATTGTCCTATTGATGTGCAAGACTTAGATTGCGACTTCTTCTGTTTTTCAGGGCACAAGATGTATGCGCCCATGGGCATTGGCGTAATGTACGGCAAAGAACGCTGGCTCAATGCCATGAAGCCTTATCAGGGCGGCGGCGAAATGATTAGCAATGTCACTTTCGAGAAAACCACATACAACGATTTGCCGTTCAAATTCGAAGCAGGCACGCCTGCCGTCGGCGATGTCATTGGCTTGCGCAAAGCCATTGAGTATATGCAGCAAATCGGCATTGCCAACATTGCTTCTTATGAAAATGAATTATTGCAATACGGTACCGAGAAACTATTGCAAATTGACGGTTTGCGCATCTTCGGCACGGCCCCGCACAAAGCTGCGGTCATTTCATTTTTAGTGGGAAATATACATCCTTACGACATGGGCGTGTTGTTAGACCATCAGGGTATTGCCGTGCGCACGGGGCACCATTGCACGCAGCCCATTATGACGCATTTCAACATTCCAGGTACGGTACGTGCCTCGTTTGCATTATACAACACCTTTGAAGAAATTGACACTTTGGTGGCTGGCGTCGCCCGCGCCAAAGAGATGTTACAATAAAAAGATTTGAATATCATGACCTACGCAATCGTCACAGGCGGCAGCTCCGGCATCGGCATGGCATACGCCGAAGTAATGGCTGAAAGAGGTTACAATGTCCTCATCGTCAGCAACCGCGAAGACCTCAACCAAAGCGCACAGCAGACGCTACAAGCAAAATATCCATCAGTAACCATTGACACCCTAATGATGGATTTGGCAACGCAAGATGCCGCACAATCGCTATATGATTATTGTAAAGAACAGCAGATGGAAATTGAGGTTCTCATCAACAATGCCGGCATGTTCTACTTCGGAGCGGTGGTTGAAAAACCGATGCGCCTTACGGAAACAATGATGCAATTGCATGTCAACACGCCCGCAAAACTGTGCATCTTATTTGGCAAAGAGATGAAAGAACGTGGCCACGGATACATCCTCAATGCAGGTTCTATTGTGGCATACATGGACTTCCCAACCATCGCTGCCTACGAAAGCAGCAAATCCTTCCTATACAAATTCTCCTTGGCATTACACTCCGAATTGAGCCACTACGGCGTTAAAGTTTGTTGCGTGTGTCCGGGCGCTGTCGATACGGACCTTTACAATCTTTCCAAGGGGCTTCGCAAATGGCTTTGTCGCATCGGCGTCATGCTCAAACCTATCCAAGTCGCCCGTCGCGGCGTTCGTGCCTTATTTCACGGCAGAAAGCGCAAGATTCCCGGTCTCATCAACTACTTCTTCATCTTATGTGCCAAACTCCTCCCTGATTTCATGGTAGATATCATTAAAAAGAAGTTTTTATAATTTCTGCCGCAGATCAAGTTCATATTCATAGAATTGGGTACATTTGCACGCTTGTTCAAGAAAACGGAATATAAAGAGGCACTGCACCGCTGGCTGTACATCATCAAAAACATGGGTGATGAGAACACGCAGGAGTGCCCGTTTGAAGACGAGATATACCGTGAGTTTTTTGAGCAGGGAAATGTGAACAAATTAAGCACTATGGAAAAAGAAGATTACGCTAAAAGCATATTGGAATATCAAGAAGTCAAGGACACAATAGAGTTTGAGCGCGAGTATGCCCGCGCAGAAGGCCGTGCGGAAGAAAAACTAGCCATAGCAAAAAGTATGCTTGAAAAGGAAATCGATATGAACACCATAATTTCCATTACGGGACTGACTGCAGAAGAGACTCTTGAGAATTGATTCGAATAAAAAAACAGCCAAACACGAAATCTTTCAGTAAGATTAATTTATACTTTGTAAAAGTTTGACCACAAACACAAAAAAAGAGGGTGACCGCATTTAGTCACCCTCTTTAGTATTCATAATAATATCGGATTATCTCTTAACGAATGGTTTGGTAGCCATACCCTTGTTGCTGATGATACGTACGAAATACATGCCGTCAGACAAGTCGGAAATATCAATTCTGGTCGGATTTTCCGTTACATTGATAGTACGGAGCAATTTACCATAAACATCGTAAACAGCCAATTCAGAGATTTGGATTTCTTCATTGTCAACACGAACATCAACATAGTTGGAAGCCGGGTTAGGATAGAGACTGATGTTGTTGGAGATGATATATTCATCAACACCGGTCAAAACAACGGAGATAACCGGAGTTGCACCACTGTTAGTACCATTGGAACAATGCGCTTCGATTTGAGCTTCGTAGGTAGCACCTTCTGCCAAATCCGTAATAGTATAAGGATTTGTTGTTACAGTAATGCTTGTCCATTCTGAATCCGTCGTCTTCTTGTAATTGATACCCCATTCCGTAGCGGTACCTGCTTCTTGATCCCAAGCAAAGGTTACGCTCGTAGTGGTATGTTCTATTTCGCGGAAGTTTGTCGGAGTAGGACATTGATCTTCTGCCAATGTCGTGAAGTTGTTGGTAGTCCAATCAGAAACAAGGTTGTTGCCACAATCGGCTTGAACGCGAACTTCGTATTGCGTATTAGCCGTAAGACCAGAGAAGGTATAGGTGGCAGCAGTTACAGGGATATTGTTGCTCCAAGTAGAAGCAGATGCCTCTTTGTATTGAACATTCCAAGCAGCAGCAGAACCTGCAGTCCAAGTTACGGTAGCACCCGTTTGAGAAAGGTTGCTAATAGTAACATTGGTAGGAGCATCGCAAGTAGCAGGGGTGGAACCATCGTTGAAAACAGAGATGTCATCAATATTACAAGTATAGTAAGAACCCGTACAATTCCAGTGGAATGCCAAGCGACCGGTTGCGGAAGCTGGAACCGTTGCGAAACTTACCGTATCCAATACGATAGCTGTCGTATTCGGAAGGGTAGCAATCGTGTTGAAAGAAGTAGCAATGTTGTCAACATCCGTTACATAACCCACAGTCATTGTACCATAAGTAGCGCTTTCCATTCTGTAGGCAAATGCCATTGTAATGGTATTCAAGGCATCTGTAAATTCTGGAAGGATAGCGTAGGCATCTTGACCACTGCCTGAAGTACCAGCCGTAAATGCCAATGCATTCGGTTGTGAATTAGGATAGTAATAAGAGCCACTACCAATAACATGAGGAGCAGGATAAGTAGAATTGGTTGTAGTTGTAATCCAGCAAGTAGGAGCAACTCCAGCAACATTGTAAGTAGTACCTGTATAAGAATCAAAGTTTTCAGTGTAAGGAAGTGAGGTGGCATCGCAAGCCGTTGCGTATGTTGTGCCTACGCTCCATGGGCTATAATCGCCAGCGCCACAATCCGATTGTACATAGAAAGTATAGTTGGTTGAAGCATCCAAACCTGCCAAAGTGTACGGATTGGATGAAGCGGTTATCACGGTACCGGAACCTTGTTCAAAGCCAGCAGGACCGTATTCAATGTTCCAGCTGGTAGCACTACCAACTTCCGTCCATGACAAATCTATAGAAGAAGTCGTTGCATTAGAAGCCACCAGATTCGTTGGTTTCGGACAAGATGGGATGAAATCCAAAATAACATCATCCACATAAACAGAAGTAGCAGCGGAGAAAAGGGCTTTCAAAGCCAAATAGGAACCATTACCTGTATAGTTGGACAATGGGATTTCAAAGGTTTCGAAAACACTGGATGCCGTATTGTGCAAGGTGTCAATTGGAACAAATGTGCTTTCATCTGCTGAATTTGACATTACACCCACAATCAATCCAGAGGAAGTGTAGGTAGTGGATCTCATAGACAAATTCAGCTGTAACATATTCATAGGATTAACTGTTACATCTACTGGAGGCAGGATGGCCATTACAGTAGCGGTAGCTGAATTATAGAAATACATGGAAGCCGTACCACTTGTGTGATAAGAAGAAGAAACATAGGGGTAGTGTAATGTAGTTGAATAGGTATTGATGTTTGACCAGCAAGAAGGATATGCTGAGGAACCTGTACCGTATGTATCAAAGTTTTCAGTGTAAGGAATGGTGATGTAATCACAATCCGTGGTCAGCGTAACCATTTCCCAGGCAGAAGTTTCGCCGCCACCGCAATCCGTACGAACATATACATCATAAGTGGTATTAGCTGTCAAACCTGATACAGTGAATGTAGTATCACCAAGATAGTTCGGAGTCTGGGTTTCTGGATTTGTGCCAGTAGAACAAACCACATATTCCCAAGCATTGTCTGTAGGCACTGCCGGATGGAAGGTTACATCAAAAGAGGTAGAACTCATATTGTTGATTTGAACATTGTATGGGTGACCACAGTTAGATGCTGTAATTTGAATAGAATCCAAAACAGCAGCAGGAGCGGTACCGGAAGAACCATCATTGTTCCAACGGAAATAGATTCGTTGGGTAGTATTTGCATATCGTCCGTCAAGGATGATGTTCGCCGTCTGCCAATTGGATTGCAAGTTGAACACACCCAATACTTCAGCACCAGCCGGGTCATTAGTAGTAACCGAAGCGGCGGTGTTGTTGTTACCGGAAGTAACCGCAACCGGATTGCCAATGTAAACCTTCAAATAGTCGTAAATAGTCGTAGTACCCTCACCATAGGCTTTCCAGTTGAATTGCAAACTGAATTCAGCCGCATTGTTGAATTGAACATCGCGCCAAGCCCAAACATTTGAATTGTTTGAAATAGAATAGGTTTCTGACAAGCCATCGTTTGAAACGAAGAGAACATTGTTGTCTTCTTCAGTCGGCTGACCAATATGCCATTTATTCGTAGCACCCGTATTGAGCAACATCCATTCTGCATTTTCTGTTGCATCTTCAAAATCGTGGAAATACGGAATTTGAGCAGGATTGTCACCGATAGTCATAAAATTGACTTGTCTCCAATTGCTATAGCCAGATCCGTCAGAGCAAATAGTTCTAACATAAGCCGTATAAACTGTGCTCGGATTCAAGTTTGTAACGGTATAGTTATTGGAAGTTACGGCATAAGCTTGTGAGAAATCTGGAGTGGAATCTGATTCGCAGACATAGATTTGCCATGAACCTTGTGAAATTTCATCGTTCCATGTCAAATCAACCGTTGAACTGGTAAAATTAGCAGCAGCCAAATCGGTAGGAGCATCACAACCAGGAGCCAAATCTACACTTAAGTTGTCCATATAGGCATAAGCGGTCGTTGAGGTGTATTCATTTTTGAAAGCAATGTATTGACCAGTGCCTTGGTAATCCGTAAATAAGACTTCTTGAGCAACCCAACTGGTAGCTGTAGAGCCAGGAATAACGGTATCAACAGGTACGAAAGTCGCAGCATTGGTAGGATCGGTCATGACACCCACAATCAATCTATCGGTTGAAGCATTTGCTCTGTACATGAAAGTAGCCTGAAGCGTATTGATGGCAATAGAGGCATCAAATTGCGGGGTGATAGCAATGTTATAGGTACCGGAAGTGCCTGTATAGAAATACATAGAGCCCGGTGCACTGTAGTTCGTAGTATTGATATAAGGTCTATCGCTGGTGGTATAAGTGTTTATTTTACTCCAACAATCCGGATAAACGGTAGTACCCGTGCCATAAGTATCAAAATTATCCATATAAGGCAATGTCGTGATTTCGGTACAAGCCGTGCGGAATGAGGCATTCATCCAAGTGCTGTTGTCACCGAAAGAGCAATTTGCTCTCACATACACTTCGTATAAGGTGTTGCCAGTAAGATTATCCAAAAGAATGGAATTGGTATAAACCGTGGTCGGAACATCATTTTCTAAATCAACAGTACCGATAGGACCGTAGAGCACATCCCATTCCATTTCGTCGCCGACTACCGTCCAAGTAACTTCAGCATCCGTTGCGGTAATTGAACTTCCAATAGCGTGAACGTTTTCGACATGTTGACAGTTCGGAATGAAATTGATGTAAATATCATCAAGATACATAAAGTTTGAAATACTTGCTGGGGTTCTGAAAGCCACATAATGGCCATTGCCAGTGTATTCAGAAGTTCTGACTTCACCCAATTCCCAAGTAGAAATAGCAGACGGTGAGAATTGACCCAAATAGGTAAATGTTGAGTAATCATCTGGATTTTCCATAATACCTACTTCAATGTAGTAAGAAGCAGAAGTTTTATAGGCTTGGAATTGAACCAACAAACTATCCATCAAGACGCTATCCTCAAAGCGAGGAGAAACTGCATAAGAATAGTTAGATGAAGTACCATAGAAATAGAGGGAGTAATTGCCAGAAACAGATTGAGAACTTGAAGTGTAAGGATAGGTCGTAGTATTGTTCGTACCTCTTGTCCAACAATCCACAAAATAAGCAGCACCTGAACCAGTAGCAGATTCGAAGTTTTCAGTATAAGGAACCGTTACGAATGAGCAAACCGTACGGGAAGATACCGTTGCCCAATCACTATATTCACCGGAACCGCAGTTGGACTTGATACGAATATCATAGCTGGTGTTAGAGGTCAAGTTGCTGATGACGTATGGAGATGAGGTGATGGTTCCTTCAGGTGTCCATGTAGTATCATTAGCAGCTTTGTATTCCAATTCCCAAGAGGTTTCATTCATACCCGGAATCCAGGTAATTGTGATGTCTTCTTCACCAGATTCAGCATTGGTGATAACCGGAGCCAAACAAGTAATTTCGGATACTTGGTCGCAAATAGAGAATTTAATATCAGAACGATTGCTGTAACGTGTACCTGCAGGTGGGTTTTCTGGATCTGGATTGGAGCTATCATTTTGGTAATACATACTCATGTAGGATGTGCTTGGGGTATGAACATTGAACACATAACTACTGCCATCGTAGCCGTAAGAGTTGTCATCCACAATCACAACCAAGTTGTCAACACCATTGTAGGAGAATGGCGTGTCAAAAGTAAAGGTGTTCCAGCCCGTTGTACAATTCAAGTTTCCTTCATAAACCAAAGTGGCTTCAGAAATTGGAGTCCAGTCTGAGGTTGAAGAGAAAGAGTCTGATGTACGATGAGCCAAATAAATCTTCACATCACTTTTTTTGGTTGTAGGTGAAGAATAGCTGTATTCAAAAGCAACACCGGTGATTACCGTAGGAGTGTGGGTTGGGTTGATTTCATCTGCCGTATATATCTGTTGTGTGTAACAATACTTAAAGAAGTTGCTAACCGGAACATAATATGCTGTCGCCGTCGTAGTAGAAGTGATTTCATCCGTTACTGAACCATCTTGCATGCATTCCATAAACACTCTGGTTGAGAAAGACAATGTAACCGTATCCGTTTCAGGACAGTTGGAATAAAGCATGACGTCATAGACGGTACCGGAAGACAGGCCTGTCAAGGTATAGGTTGTGCCATCGGTGGTGACAGAAGTCCAGTTGCCCGTTTCAGATTCGGCATATTCAAGCGTATAATCGCTATCGCCAAATGGAGCATCTTCCCATTCTAAAATAGCAGTAGAACCAGAAACATTAGTTACAGCCAAGTTCGAAGGCGTAGAGCAGTTTGGCACTTCATTGATAGAAACCCCATCCAAGTAAACATTAGAAGTTATTTCTGAAGGTGCATAGAATGCAAAGTAAACCGGTTGGTTGTAAACTTCTTCTGGTAAAATCTCGGTGAAATCATACCAAACAGAAGTGTTTTCAAGATCTGAAGGATGGAAAGATTTCAACGAAATAAAAGTGGTTATATCTGAAGCATCTGTCATATAACCAACTTCAAAACGACCGTATGAAGCAGAGGTTTTATACAAACTGTAATCCAATTTCAAAGAACCTGGAACTGCTGAAGACAAATCCATCTGTTCGGTAGTGGCCAAACTATAATAAGAAGACGTGCTATAGAAATACAAAGAACCTAACGAACCACTATGGTTGTAAGAACTGCTGATGTACGGATATTGTGACGTATAGTTCGTCATTCTGGTCCAGCAGTTCGGGAAGGAAACATAGGAAGTGGTTCCGTATGCTTCAAAGTTTTCAGTATATGGGAATTCGCTGTTGGGCAAGCAACGGGTTATAAAGGTGACCACTGTGGACCAGACGCTGGTTTCACCATTGTCGCAGTTAGCACGGACATACACATCATATTGGGTGTTGTCTTGCAAATCCATAACTTCAAAAGGATAATCTGTTGCAGAAAGGATTATGCCGTCTTCAACATTTCCATTATGTTCAACAACCACCACATCCCAAGCACTTTCGTCACCACGCGGCGTCCAGGAAATGTTAGCCGTATTAGCCGAAATTTCACTAACGGCAACGTCCATCGGCTTAATACAAGATGGCGTTAGATAAACAGAGAAATTATCAACATAGGTATAACCGAGCACCGAAGCCGGTTTACGTAAAGCGATATACGAACCATAACCCGTATAGTCGGTCAATGGAATTTCCACTTCCATCCACTCTCCAGATGTCAATTCAGCACCCGTGAATGTGCGAACCATGGTAAAGGTAGAAATATCGGTAGGATCTGTCATAATACCTACTTCCAATGCACCATAACCAGATGTGGTGGAAGTTTTTTCCAACATAAAATTAACGGTCAAGGTGTTGATTGGATTTGTTATCGTATCAACTTCCGGAGCAATAGCATAAGAATAAGATGTACTAGTACTATAAAAATACAAATTACCCGGAGTAGAATATGGAGTAGAAGAAGAAACATACGGATATTGTGAAGAATAGTTCGTTAATCTTGTCCAGCAAAACGGATATGAAGTATAGGAAGTGGTTCCATATGTATCAAAGGTCTCTGCGTATGGAATGGTCATGAAATCGGTGCATGAGGTACGTACAGAAAGTGCCTGTGACCACAAACTATATTCGCCGCCACAATCACTTCTTACATAAATTAAATATGGCGTATCGCCATCAAGGTCCATAAACTCATAAGAAGTGTCACTTAAATAAACCACTTGCGTTTCATCAATCGTATCACCGGGAGCAACAATTACAGCCTCCCAAGCACTTTGAGTTGGGGAATCTGGCGTGAAACTAAATTCAATGCTGTTTTGCGTAATATTTGTAGCAGTCAATCCTACTGGTTTAGGACAGGTTGGAATATCATGGATATCAACTTCGTCAACAAACCAATACCAAACCGTGGAAGTTGGTTTGTGGCGCATCGCAATGCGACTGCCTGCGGGCGCAGAACCAAAGGTGGTGGAAACCTCAAAACAGGCATCAAAATCGTTGTAGTGGGAAAGGGTAAGAGGTACAAATGTTGTGGCATCGGAAGGATTGGTCACATAACCAATTTCAAATGTACCACATGAAGCATTTGTAAAATTTTCCGGACGCGTGTTAACCGTAATCTCTACTTGAGAAATGTCAACGGTTAGTTCTGGCAAAACAATCATATTGTTCAACGTGCCAGAAAATTTTAAACTCTGTGAGCCCTGGCAGGAATAGGTGCCGGAATAAACGGCAACGGTACCGCTTAAAGTCGTCCAACCTGTAGGGGCTCCACTTGCAAGACTTTCAAAGTTTTCTTGCAAGTACTGGGCTCTCATCGTTAATGGTAACATCAGCATTACCATTAGCAAGCATAGAAATACTTTTTTCATAAATAACGTGAGTTCGATATAAGCAACTAAAAGAGAACCAGCTGGTTATCGAA
>JAKSMD010000045.1 GCA_024400815.1 Bacteroidales bacterium
GAATCCTCCTTGGCGTATTGATTTTAGGCACCCTATTGCTGTGCAGTGCTTGCCATCATAAAAAAAATAAAACCGAAGAATCCGCCACCATCACTCTGAACGAAGAATCGGTCACCTCATTTGCCCGCAACATTGTGGAGAGCATCTACAATGGGAATGCGGATATCTTCAACAAATCCATAGACAAAAATCATATCAAGTCTATCCTCTCAGAAAACTCTATTGTGTATAGCGGCTTTGATGTGGAAGGCGGACAGAAATATTTTGAAAATTGCTTGCGGGTCGGCGACATCGCCCTGCAAACCGTCAATGACGGAGGCACTTTTGCTTTTGTCAAATATTATAAAAAAGACAACCAACATCACATCATTTTTAGAACTTACAACGACTTTATTGTCAATTTCGCCGACTACATTGTAGATACGGTAAAAGGCGCTTTAATGATAAAAGATGGATTTATCTACAATACTGGTTCCATGTTATCCAAAAATGTAGAATACAGCATGTTGTACAATTTGATGCTACAAACCAATCCGGAATCAGATATCCAATGGCTACAAAAGGCAGAAACGCTGACTCAAGCCGGACAGCATGCCCAATCGCTTTCCATTTTAAAAGCCCACAAAGATGCCTTGAAAGAGTATCCGCTTTACTATCAACTCTATATTGCCAACTTGTACAAAACCAGTTCCAACAACTTTGACCAGCAATTAGATATTTTGAAAGATGAAATCGATGCGCGTTATCTGTTGTTGCACAAATTGCTATATTACACCAACGGCGGAAAACCAGAAAAAACAGAAGAGACGATTAACGCACTCATTCCCCACTCTGGCGATGATCCGATCTATTTGCTCATGTATGCCAAATCACAGATGATTGCGGGCAACTACCAAGATGCACTCACCTGCTTGCAAACCGCAACAGAGTCCATGCCACCCTTCTGGGATTTGTGGGCCAGCGAATTGAAGTGCTATTCCAAACTGAAAGACATCCCCGGCTACAACGACTGCTTACAGCGAGGCAAAGATGCATTTGGCATCACCGACGAAGAGGTCAAAAAAATGGGAATCTAAATATGCGTGATGAATTCTACAATTAAGCGGTCATCGTTGCAAGGAGTGCCCGCACGGTAGAAGTATTTTTCATAATTGAAGCGAATGCCGGCACGAACCGGTTTCTCCACAAAAATCATCGTTACGCCCGCCGTAATACGACGACAGAACGGGTTAATCACATAGTCACCCGCTTCTGACAATTTGCCATTTGTATTGGGCGTAATCGCATCGTAACGAGCCGCCACAGCGACGTGATTCAGCATTGGCTTGTTAACGGGAATCTTATAATACAAGAATCCATAAAAGGCGTGCGTCGGAGCACAAATCTTATCTACATACCAACGATAGATATACTCCGTTTCCATGTGCAAATTAGCAATATCATAAGCCAGTTCCACATCCACATTATGAATACGTACTGCCTCGGGTTTAACAGCCGCGTAGTCCAATGCAATTTTAAAGTTCTTAAACGGCTCAATCGTACCGCGCGCCACATAGTTCAACGTCTTCTGAAACTGCATCTGTTTGCCGAAACCTCCACTATTGAAAACACCGGCCTTAACTTCAAAGGGCACCTTTTTTTCCCATTTATAACTAATAACCCCACCGACGTCACTCCAAGCAGTCAGTTTTTGGGTAAGAAAAGACTTGTCTGAAAAATAATAATTGTACGGAGACAACAGATTCTCGGAACTGAACGGCATCTTATCATAGCCAATCAACATGGACAAACCCTTCACGGGTTTGAATTGGGCAAAAATAGCCACAGGGGAGAAACTACCGCCGTAAGTTAAATCCACCAATGCCATGTAAGAAAACATCGGATGCACACTACCGCTCACACCCACACGCGTATGGCGCAATTCAAAATGGTGAGCATCCATATTCGTATTGTACTCATATCGGCCCAAGACCGTTGCTGTGAATTTCGGGATATAGTCTTTTTTCGTAAACTTAACTGGTTTATCCGAAGGAGTAACCATACTATCTTGAGGTTGTTGTTCTGTCGTTTGAGCGAACAGCAACGTCAAAAATCCTATCAGAAAAAAACAGGTAAGCAGAAATCTTCTCATCATCAGTTCGTGTTATTGATTATTTCAAAATAGCTGCAAAAGTTTCAAAAATCAATTTGAAATCACCCCAAAGTGATTGATTTTGGATATATTGCAAATTCAAATTCAGTTTGGCCGGCATCACCTCCTCAATATAGGTGCGTTCAGGGTCAGCAGACGCAGCAAGCAACTCGTTCTCATTCACATAGCGAATTGAGGCATAATCCGTAAGGCCGGGACGCACACGCAGCACTTTCAACTGGTCTGCCGAATACATATCCACATATTTGCGGACTTCCGGACGCGGTCCCACGATACTCATGTCGCCCTTCAGTACATTAATAAGTTGGGGAAACTCATCAATTTTATACTTGCGCAAGAAATAGCCAACCTTGGTAATGCGATTATCCCGCTCGCCAACCGTAAGGAGTCCCTTTTTATCGGAACCCACACACATGGTACGGAACTTGTACAAGTGAAAATCCTTATTGCCTTTACCCACGCGCACTTGGCGGTAAAACACGCCACCACGAGACTCCATCACAATGGCCAATGCAATAATCAGCCATAACGGAAGGAAAATCAGCAAGACAAAAAAAGAGGAAATAATGTCAAAAAAACGCTTCATATTGTCAAAAAGGATCAATTATAACGCCAATTACCATTAATATCGCCTCCCCAATAATCATCCGGATCGGGGGCATAAATATCCTTTTGCGGCTGCAAATTCTTCACCAACTTCATCTTCCAGTTAGTATCATATGGTTCGCCATACTTATTGGAGTGCAGCAGCTCGTAATCATTACCCACCAAAGAAGGATCATAGAACACAAACTTCACATTGGATTGGTCATCGAGATAATAATAGTGCCAAATTTCATACGGTACCGTAACAGGGTCGGAGGGCACTTCTTTGATATCATTCGGTTGGCCATATTGCAAATAGACACGGCCACGGTCGGTACGATAGCCCTTCACCTGCTTGCTGCCAAAACGTTCTTGCACATAGGAAACCATCTTATTGTACTTATTCCAAGCAGCTTCAGGATTATTGGGATCGCGTGCCAGCCAGAAAGAGTAGAAAAAGCGCTTCAGTTGATCCACTTCCACCAATTTCATGCGTTGGTCAAAAAACGAACGTTCCATATTTGAACTGATGGGATAGAGAGAACGGATATAATCTTCCAAGACTGCGCGATCGTCCATATTCGCCACAAAAGAATTGTCGATGACAATATCGTTATACGAATTAATATCAAATTGAACAGATGGATTACTCTTTTGGAAGAAGAGTTTGTTAATCAGCAGCAGGCTATCCATTTCATCATAAAGTTCCACCACCACATTGTAATTGCCAGAAGGAAGTTTGAACACATTAAACTGATCGACTACTAAAACGAGATTGTCCGTCATCAAATCTTTAGTAATAATGCTATTGGGAGAAAAGACCAATTTGCTTTCTGCCATTTCGATATAGCATTTTGCCTTAATGGGTTTGTTGGCACCTAATATGTTTTTGGTATTATAGAATTCCACAGCAAACGGCAATGAATACTGTTTTTCAGGCACATGATTATAGTAGAGCGGCGGCATATTCTTACCATATTTCACATATAGTCCCGGTGCTTCCGGAGCGCCTATCGATTCATACAGGGAAATCCTGGATGAGGAAATCTTATCCTCTGGGAAATTCACCTGTATTCTATCGATGTATTTCAATGCAGCAGAATCAGAATGTAAATCCTTCAAAGAAAATTCAAGGAAGAAATCGCCATTGGGGACAGGAAGATTTTGAATATCTGCAAAATCGGGTTTCGAATTACGCACAGAATCTTCAAAATAATCACTACCCAGGATGTAATGTAAAGTCTTAACTATGGAATCGCCCTGTTTAACATCCACTCGAACATCCACATCTGCAACCCATTTGCGACTCTGCTCATCCAGCACATAATTCACCGTATTACCGCCAACAATAAAGGTGAATTCGATATAGGGTTGCATTTTCTGTGTGCAATAGGCCTTGTGACTGATGAATGCCTTCATGTTTTGCGCTTGTATAGAAAGAGCAAACAAACTGACCGTCAACAAGAAAAACAGTTTTTTCATAATTCTAAAATTTAGGTTGCAAATGTACGAAAATTTGAGTTCATGGAGGCAATGATTTTGAGGTTCTTAAGGTATGCAGATAAGACCGCCGCCCACGAGGTCATCTCCTTCGTAGAAAACAGTGCTTTGTCCAGGCGTAATAGATTCCACTGCTTCGGCAAAGACCACACGGACTTTGTCGCCTTCGTGATAGAGTTGGGCGGGCACGCCTTTGCTGCGATAGCGAATGCGGCAGTCGAACTGCTGACCGTCCTCAAAATCAGGGTATTTCATCATGTGAATATCTTCCAAGAGCAACTCTTTGCCCTGCAAATCATCTTTATATCCAATCACAACACGGTTTCGTTCCGCATCCAAAGCCACCACATAAGCCGGAACGCCCAATGCGATGCCAAGGCCCTTGCGTTGGCCTATTGTATAATTGTACAAACCGGTGTGTTTGCCTAAGAACTTGCCCTCAGTATCAACCATTTTGCCCGGGCGCATACGCTCGTCCAAATCCGGCACTTGTTCCTTCAAGAAATTACGATAGTTGTTATCGGGGATGAAACATATCTCCTCACTTTCTTTCTTTTCGGTCAACATAACAAAGCCATGCTCAGCGGCAATCTCTCGGACCTTTTGTTTCGTTAATCCCCCCAAGGGGAAGAGCGTGCGGCGGAGATAATCATCCTTTACTCTCCATAAAAAATATGATTGGTCCTTAAGGGCATCTTTCCCTTTTTGGATAAAATAGCGGTCGTTGAGGCAGGCGATCTGAGCATAGTGGCCTGTTGCAAGCAACTCGCAGTGCATTGTATCGGCGAAGCGCAACAGTTCTCCCCACTTGATAATCGGATTGCACATCACGCAGGGGTTTGGCGTCCGGCAGCGCATATATTCGTCGATAAAATTCTGCACCACCGTCTCGCGAAACTGCTGACGAACATCTAAGACATGGTGTTCGAAGCCCAGTTTGTCCGCCAGTTGCCGCGCGCTTTCCACCACATCCTCGCTCGAGTCGGTTTGGCAGGGCAAGTCAAAGTTACGAAAAGTAACCCCCACCAAATCATACTGTTGCTGCAGCAGAATAGCCGCCACGCTGCTGTCGATACCGCCCGACATGGCCATGAGAACGCGTTTTTTCATAGTGCAAAATTTTGCGGCAAACTTACACATTTTTGTCGAAAGGAGCAAAAGACGACACCTCCTTTATGCTTTTGATTTCTCACCCTCAAAGAATCGAAAATTTATGTAACTTTGCCGCCTGTTAAAATTAAGACGAATGAATACCACAAGACAACAAAAAATAGCTTCACTTTTACAAAAAGAACTCGCTAACATCTTCCTTCAAGATAGCAAGAGCATATACAACTGCATGATTACCGTCACAAAAGCGACCATCACCTCAGACCTCTCCATTGCGCGTGGTTATCTGAGCATCTATATGGCGCCCAACAACGACAAAGACTTAGTCATCGCTGCTATCCGCGCCAACACCAAGGACATCCGCTTCCGTTTGGGGCAGAAGATTAAGAACCAGCTTCGCGTCGTGCCACAATTAGAGTTCTTCATCGACGACACCTTGGATTACATGGAAAACATCGACCGTCTTTTGAAACAATAAATTGAAAAACGCGCAGCATAAAACGGCCCTCTTCATTGCTTTGAGATATCTTTTCTCAAAGAAACAGCACAACATCATCAATGTCATCTCCTTTGTTTCCATGATTGGCATTATGGTCAGTGCCACAGCCCTCATTGTCGTACTTTCCGTATTCAACGGTATGGGCGACATGATTGGCGGATGGTTCAATGCTTTCAATCCAGACTTTGAAATCTCCTTGGCAGAAGGCAAGTCCTTCGAAGTAGATTCTTTCCCGACGGACAAAATCGCAGCCCTGCCCGATGTGAAGGACGTCCACGAAGTAGTCAGCGACATGGTGCTAGTCACCTACGGTGAACGCCAAGAGCTGTTGCGACTCAAAGGCGTCAGCAAATCTTATATCGAGCGCGCCAACTACCAGCAAATGCTCATCGACGGCACCTTCGACTTCTACAAAGGAGAACAGCCCTGCGCCGTTATCGGGACCGTCGCCGCAGGCAAATTGCAAATCAATTTGAATCGCTACGACTTGCTCAAGATTTACTATCCCAAACGTACAAAGAAAAACCTCGCCAATCCGGCAGAGGCCTTCAACACTCGGTTTCTATTCCCTACCGGCGTTTTTTCCACCAACACGGACAATGACCAATCTTACATCTTTTGCCCTATTGAGTTCGTCCGCGACCTGATGCAATATGACGGAGAAGTCACTTCCATTGAAGTAGAAACTAACAATCCGAAACATCTGGACAAATGCCAATCGCAAATCCAACAGATTATAGGAGAGAAGTATGTAGTAAAAAACAAATACCAGCAAGAAGAATCGCTTTTCAAGACCATGCAATCCGAAAAGCTGGTCATCTATGTGATATTGGCATTTATCTTGTTAGTTGCCGCCTTCAACATTATTGGTTCCTTAGGCATCCTTATCTTGGAAAAGCAGAATGACAACGCCATTTTGCGAAGCATGGGGGCCAGCGCATCATTGATTCAGCGAATTTTCATCTACGAAGGCATTGCCATCTCCTTTATCGGAGGCATCGTCGGCATCTTGCTGGGTGCCCTCATCTGCTTTTTACAGCAAACATTCCACTTAGTCAAATTAGGTGGCGCAGGATACCTTATCCAATACTACCCCGTGCAAATGCACATATCCGACTTTGCCCTTGTCTTAGTCACCGTCCTCATCATCAGTTTCTTGACATCGGTCATCCCCGCCATCAATCTCAAAAAAAACATATCCCAAACCAGCAACTTATGAGAAACGCCTTTTTAACAGTCCTGCTGTTGTGTCTTACCACCGTCTTCTACGGCCAAAGTCCTATTGGCAAGTTCAGTTGCCACATTCCCTTGCGCTCGTTTCACTCTATTGCCGTTGCAGAAGACTATGTATATGCCGCCACGCTCAACGGATTGATGCTTTTAGACAAATCCACACTCGCTAACGAGCATCAGGACCTCTTATCCTGGTCAAAAGTAGATGGCCTTTCGGACATAGACATCACCAAGATTTTTTATGATAAAGCCCATAAAACACTTATTGTAACCTATCAAAATGGCAACATCGACTTCATCAAAGATGACCAATTATACAACTTGAGTGACGTGAAAGACAAGAGCATTTCTGGATCCAAGGAGTTGTCCAGCATCCGAACATACGGAGACAAGGCCTATTTGGTCTATCCCTTTGGCATCGTTGTCATCGACATTTCCACCTTACTCATTGACGACACCTGGTTCACGAAGCGGGGAACCACGCAATATCTGGCTGAAGATTTAGCGATTACGGAAGACAGATTCTATGTCAGCACCAGCAGCGGCATTTTCAGCATTGAGCGGGAGCAATCCAATCCTGCAAACTTCTTAGAGTGGCAATTGGAAGCCACTGCTGGCGAAAGAGAATATGACATTTTATGCTACTTCGGCGGCAAAGTCTATGCCAACAGCAACACAAGTTCGAACACGCGCCATGACACCCTCTACGTCTTAGACGAAGGAACTTGGACTCCGACGAACTTCAATTATTTTGATGTCCGCTCCATCACCAGCAACGGGACAGAGATGGCCATCTGCAATTGGGACTACGTGGCCGTTTTTGACACCGCCATGAATGGGACCTTTATTGCTTCTTGGTACAATTCAGACAACACCTATCCAGACGCACAAGAAGCGGTTTTAGATGAGGATAACATTTGGGTGGCCGACAACACCTATGGTTTGGTACAAAACAACCGCACCTATTTTTATCAACGATATAACGAAGCCAACGGTCCATTTTCCAGCAACACCGAAAACATCTGTTCTCAGAACGGCATTGTAGCCATTGTACCTGGCGGCTACGGAGGCAGCAATTTAGCGCCGAGTTACCAGCACCCGTCTATGAGCTGGTTTATGCACAATCAATGGCATTACAACGCCTACGATTTCCTGAACTTTAATCCTAACAGAGCCACTTATGACTTAGTAAATGTCGCTATCAATCCCAACAACGAGAGCGAATGGTTCATAGCATCTTGGGGAAACGGTCTTTTCCGCTGCATAGATCAGAGGCCTGTGGAGCAATTCAATGTCACCAACAGTCTCCTAGATTCCACCAGCAACGGCAACATTTACGTTTCCGGATTGGGCTTCGACAGCAAGGGCAATCTATGGATGACCAACAGCCAATGTAGCAAGATGCTCAAAATGCGCGAGCCCAACGGCACTTGGCACGAATACAATATCACCAGCGGAGTACTCACATCCACTTTCAACGGCGTCGTAGCCAAGCACCTGCTGGTAGATTCCCGCAATTACAAATGGGCGACCTTTCCACGTGACGACAGTTTCAACAAATACCACCTCATCGCTTTTTACGAAGGCGACACTTATGACAATACCGGCGACGACAAATTCGCTCGCGTCGATATGAACATCGCTGCTACCGTCAACTCTTCCACCGTAAACTGTCTTGCAGAAGACTTGGATGGTAAAATCTGGATTGGCACCGACAAGGGCGTCAAAGTCATCAACTATCCGGGAAAGATTTTCAGCGGGGATGCCTACCCCAGAAACATTTTGTTGGAACAAGATGGTTACACCTCCGTATTGCTCGAATTTGAAGAAGTCACCGCCATTGCTGTAGATGGTGCCAACCGCAAATGGATAGGCACCAGCAAAGCCGGCGTCTTCCTCATGAGCGAGGACGGGCAAGAGCAACTGCTACACTTCACGACAGAAGACTGCCCCTTGTTCTCCAATCAAATCACGGCCATCAATGTGGACCAATTCAGCGGCGAAGTATATTTTGGCACCTCTAAAGGATTAGTCAGTTACCGCGGCGATGCCATCAAAGGATATGACACCTACGAAAAACACCAATTGGTATATCCAAATCCTGTACAACATGGTTACACAGGTCCCGTAGCAGTCAAGGGTATGAAAGAACACTCTTTGTGCAAAATCACAGATGCTGCCGGGAACCTCATCTGGCAAGGGTATAGTTTCGGCGGACAGCTCATCTGGAATTGCCAAGACCATTTCGGCAACCGGCCAGCGACTGGCGTATATTATGTGATGTCTTCAGACGAAGAAGGCAAAGAAAAGGTTGTCGCCAAGTTCCTCTTCATCAACTAAGGCAAACATCCAATTATGAACATCACCACTTCCGGCATCGTTCTGCACAGCACCAAATATGCTGACACCTCTCTCATTGTAAAAATCTACACAGAGATGCACGGAACCCAATCGTTCATCATCAAAGGTGCTTTCAGTAAAAAAAGCAGAATTCGTGCCTCCCTATTCTCTCCTTTGGCCCTCGTGAGTGTCACCTACGATGATCATTTTGAGAACACCCTCAAGTTCATCAAAGACATCTCCCGCAAGAGCGACGCCAACCTCTTTGACCCTGCCAAAAGTGCCATCTTATTGTTTTACAACGAAGTCATCTACAAACTGCTATTTGATGCGGGTCCCGACCCGATACTATTTCATTTTTTAGAAACAGAAATAGAACGCATAGAATGGCAAGACACCAACCTCATCGACTTGCCCATCCGATTTCTTATACAGCTAAGCATCATCCTCGGTTTCTTCCCAGAGAACAATTATTCAGAAAAAGAATGCTATTTTTCCATTGAGGCCTGCCGTTTTCAGCAATTTTACATTGACGAAAACAATGAAATGGACAAGGAAGAAAGTCTTTATTTTTCAAAATTATTAAATGGAGAAGAGGTTATGGCGCCTCGCAGCACGCGCAACAAACTATTGCACATGCTCATTGAATATTACAAACGACACAACGAACAAATCCGAGAAATCGAATCTGCCGAAATACTATCTACTGTATTGCATGATTAAGGGAGCACCTGTTCAATGGTATTCCATAGACGATCAGCCGTTTGCTGCCAGCTAAACAGGTTGCGCTGTTCCTGCCCTTTTTGTATCAATTGAGAGCGGAAAGCATCATCTTTCCATAAGGCAAGCATTGCATCTGCAATCTGCGGCACTCGGTTCGGATCGACCAGCACTGCGGCATCGCCGGCGACCTCGGGCATTGACGTCACATTAGATGTGATCACCGCCGTTTCCGCATTGAATGCTTCCACAATAGGAATGCCAAAACCCTCAAACAAAGAGGCATACACCAACGCACGGGCGGATGCGTACAAGTCGCACAAGACATCCATCGGTTGGCGTCCCATCATAATCACATCCGACTGATATTGCATAGCATTGTAGGCATCCTCAATTTCGCCCTGCCACCACTTCTTATCGCCGACAACCAGCAACTTCGCATCAGACGATTCTTTAGCTTTGAAGGCATCGAAAGCACGAAAGATGTTTGCTAAATTTTTACGCTTGTGAATCAAACCCACAAACAAGAAATACTCACACCCTTGAGCATACTGCTGACGAACTTGCCTCTGTTTTTCCGCAGATAAGGGTTTGAAGTTCTCATTGCAGCCATTATAAACCACATCAATACGGTTTTGGGGAACGCCATACAAATTGTGAATATCCTGTCGGGTATATTCTGATACCGTCGCAATGCGTGCAGAGACTTGCGCAAAACGATGGAAAAAGCGATTATAATATCGAAGCACCGTCGGTTTGATGAAATCCGGATGATGTTCGAAGTTCAAGTCATGGATAACATCCACTACAGGAATATCTTTCAGATGAAGAGGAACCCAACCATCCGTAGAAAGAAACAAATCAGGGCGTATATTGCGCAATTGGTGGGGAATTCCCCACTCAAAAAAGAGGTACCACAAATAGGGATGACGGGCGGGCGGATGGGCCACCACCGGCGTCACATTATCGGCATACACGAAAGACTCGTCATAAGGACGATCAAAGATAAAGTAGAATTGATGTTCGGGGTGTTGCTGAACAATACGACGCAAGCTCTCATGCGAGAACCATCCGATACCTTCCAGTCTGTCTTTAAGCAACAGACGCGTATTAACGGCAATCTTCATGCTAACAGTTACTCCTCTTTTTGGGTACAAGCGCGAATATCCTTCACATTCAATTGAATATTGACCGTATTGTTCCAAACATTCTCTTCGACATGATAAAGGACATCAAAACGCTTATTGTTTTGAATCAACGGGAGTTTATCTTTCATGTTAAATGCAATCACATCTAACGGTTGGACAGGTCTATCTGGATAGAGTACGCGGCACTTCAAATGCTTGTCGCCAACAATACGTCCATTGCCTTCATCCACCACCGTATTGGATTGGAATACCGGTTCCATATTGCCTGGTCCAAAAGGAGCGAAGCGTTTCAAGTTATTTAAGAAACTATGAGAAATTTCAGAAAGGTCGAGTGGCATATCTACCGAGATTTCAGGAACGCAAGAAGATTCTTCCAGATTCTCACTCACATATTGTTCGAATTTTTCAATAAATTCCTCCAGATTCTCTTCCTTCATAGAAAGGCCTGCCGCGAATTTATGTCCACCGAAGTGTTCCAAAAGTTCGGAGCAATTATCGATGCCATCATAAATATTAAACTCCTTGACAGAGCGAGCAGAGCCCGTAATCAAGCCATCGGTAGATTTCGTGAGGACGATAGTCGGTTTATAGAATTCCTCCACCAAACGGGAAGCCACAATACCGATAATGCCCTTAAACCAAGTAGGGTTATAAATGACGATACTCTTACGTTTTTCATATTCGTGGGAGTCGCGAATCATGTGGATAGCTTCTTCGGTAGCGTTTCTATCCTGTTCTTTGCGTTCCTCATTTTGAGAATTGATTCGCTTGCCTATATCGGCAGACTTATCTTCATCTTCGCAGATAAAAAGGCGGACAGATTCACGGCCGCTCTTCATACGACCTGCCGCATTGATACGAGGACCAACATAGAACACGAGGTCGGAGATGGAAATCACGCGGGAGAAAATCGTTTCTTCCTTAAAGGGATAATGCAATTTGATGCCGGCTTGGTCGAGAATGGATTTGATGCCAACGCGCGGAAACTTGTTGATGATTTCCAAACCGAAGTGGGCAAGGATTCTATTTTCGCCGGTAATAGCCACGATATCGGAGGCAATGCTGATAGCCACCAAGTCCATGCGGGAAAGCCACAATTGGTCTGGCAGTTTGTATTGCTGGCAATAGCCTTGGATAAGTTTGAAACCTACGCCACAGCCAGAAAGTTCCTTGTACGGATAATTGCAATCTTTGCGTTTGGGGTCAAGGATAGCGACTGCAGCAGGAAGTTCATCTCCTTCCAAGTGGTGGTCACAGATAATCACATCTATGCCATATTTATTGGCCATCTCAACCTTGTCGTTGGCTTTGATACCGCAATCCAACGAAATCAGCAAATTGATCTTATTTTCACGACAATATTCAATGCCTTGGTCTGAGATACCATAACCTTCAGCATAGCGGTCAGGAATGTAGTATTCTACCAGTTCTTTGTAATCGGAACCAATAATTTCGCACAAAAAAGAGTACAGCAATGCGACAGCGGAAGTGCCATCCACATCGTAGTCACCGTAAACGAGAATCTTTTCGTTGTCAATGACGGCTTTTGACAAACGTTTGACGGCCTTATCCATATCCTTCATCAAGAACGGATCATGGAGTCTTGAAATATCGGGATTGAAGAATTCGGCGGCTGCTTCAGGTGTTGTGATGCCTCTTTGAAGCAATAAAGAAGCTAGCGGCTTTTCTATCGAAAGCTGCCGAGAAAATTCCTCAACCGCCGCCTGGTCAGGAAGTTCCTTGCATATCCACCGTTTATCCATAGTCAAAATTTTCTAAAAAAACGCCCGCAAAGATAAACAATATATCTTACAATCGCAACATAAAAATCGTAAAAAAATCAGATTTTCATTTTTTTATCGATATCGTCGATATACATCTTCATTTTTTTATCGGTTTCATACAGGTTATTAATCGTGCGGCAGGCGTGCAAAACCGTCGCATGGTCTTTGTTTCCGCAGTAGGTTCCGATAACTGAAAGAGGCAGACGTGTGTATTTTTTGGCAAAATACATGCTCAACTGGCGCGCTTGCACAATTTCGCGCTTACGGGTTTTAGCGTTGATTGTCTCTGTAGAGATGTTGAAGTAATCGCAAACAACCTTTTGCACATACTCGATAGAGATTTCTTTCGCATTGTTTTTCACATACTTATCGACCATTTCTTTTGCCAATTCCACCGTAATGGCACGATGATTGAGCGATGCCTGTGCTAGAATTGCTATCATAGCGCCTTCCAACTCACGCGTATTAGAAGTGATACGCAAGGCGAGATAATCAACAACCTCCTTCGGAAATTCGATGCCGTTGTTTTCCAATTTCTTCTTAATGATGGCAATACGGGTTTCCAGATCTGGAATTTGCAAATCCGCAGTCAAGCCCCATTTGAAACGATTGAGCAGACGGGGTTCGAAATCCGTGATTTCAACCGGAGACTTATCCGAAGTGATGATGATCTGCTTATTGTTTTGATGGAGATAGTTAAAAATATGGAAAAAGGCCTCCTGCGTTTTGCCCTTACCGCCAGAAATAAACTGAATATCATCAATAATCAGCATATCCACCGACTGATAAAAATAGATGAAATCAGGCACATTGCGATTTTTAACAGCCTCAATATATTGTTGATAGAAAGTATCCGAAGTGACATATACAACGGTCAAGTCTGGAAAGTTGATTTTGGTTTGGATGCCAATAGCATTCACCAAGTGCGTCTTACCCAAACCCACATCAGAATAGATAAACAGCGGGTTGAAAGAGGTTTGACCGGGCGCCTTGCTGATTGCCCAACCGGCAGAGCGAGCCAGTCGGTTGCAATCTCCTTCCACATAGTTTTCAAAAGTCAGCGTGTCAACCAAATTGGAAGGAATCTTGCGCTTTTGGATGCCCGGGAGGATAAAAGGATCTACGATTTCGCGATTAGGCGCATTGTACACATCAATCGGAGGCAACACACTGGGATTGCTCACCGCCGGGCGATTGTTGGAAGGCAACGTCATCGCAGTAGCATTGCCAGAATCCATCACAACACGGTACTTGAGTTTTCCACTCTGTCCCAGTTCTTTCTTAATCACACTTTTAAGAAGATTGACATAATGTTCTTCCAAAAATTCATAATACAGATGGCTGGGCAATTCCAACAGCAATGTATTATCTTCTATTGCCAAAGGGACAATAGGAGCAAACCAAGTGTCATATACCTCAATGCCTACATTATCAATGATTGTTCTCAAACAGTCATCCCAAACACGCTTATAATCTTTCGTTATCTTATCCATTACGCAACAAAAAAAACTATATGATTTTGTGTCAAGTAATTAACAAATTAAATTGTTCGTTTTTTGACTTGGCAAAAATGAACATAAAAAAGTTAAAAAAAAAGTTTTTTTGACTTGTTTATTTAAAAAAAATGTATATGAATAATCAGCAAAAAACGACAACTTTCGGTTCAAAAACTTCTAACTCAGTACGTTTTCATATTCACTATACTTGCCAACGTCCATCCATTCGCCATCCTTGTGTCTATATCCGTTTATCAACAACCGGTCTGCATTATGAACATAAAACGGTGTTAAAGACTGTTTTTCAACGGATGGGATGGCACGCGCAAGTTCTCGGCGAACGACATGGATGCCGCTGAAGGCAAGTTCGACGGCATTTTCAAATCCAACTTCGCCCAACGTGTCGCCCGTGGAGACATTATGCCATCCACGCAGTCGCATATTCGACTCATCAAAGACCAAATAACGCGAAGTTTTACGCTGACGGACCGCCAAAGTCGCATCTGCTCCCGAACTCAAATGCTGATGCACCATATCAACAATAGACAGACTACTTAATATATCTACATTATATAGTAATATATGCTGTGCTTCACCGAAAAGATGTTCTGCAAATTTAAGTCCGCCGGCCGTATCACGCAAATAGGCGCGTTCATCAGAGACCTGAATGCGGGCATCGAAGTCCTGTCGTTTCAGAAAATCTATAATCTGATCGGGAAAATGATGGACATTAACCACGACATCGTGGATGCCGGATGCAATGATTTTATCCAAGACAATTTTGAGCAGCGGCACACCATCATAGCGCACCAAAGCCTTGGGACGATCTGCCGTCAACGGATAGAGTCGCGTTCCCAATCCTGCCGCAAAAACCAATGCCGATACTTTCATATCCAAATTTGAATCCGCAAACATACAAAAATATAACGACATATGGACTTTTTTTGTATTTTTGCCGCTCATTAAAAAATCCTATAAAAAAATGAAAAGAGCCTTAACCTTTTGTTTGATTATATCTGCTTTATTATTAATTGGCTGCAAAGACAAAACCATCACTTCCTTCTACTCTATCGGATGTTTGGATTTCTACGGAGAACCTAACAGCGACTGGGCAGGTTTCGAACATTATATGGATTCTTTGACAAATTACAATGTTGTAGTCTCTTTCACCAACAAATCACAGGAACTTAACGACAGTCAAGCTATGGCCTATTTCGATAACGAGTTTGCCAAAATCAAAGAGGAAGAAGTTTGTGCATTTCTGGTTCCGGGCAGTTACGTAGTTTACGGCATTGGAAACAGCGCAGATTCCCTCCACTTCAACATTGTTAAAGCGGTAAGGATCGGTGCCGAAGGTATCACGCCATACAGCGAACCTATCATCACCAACAAATAATTTATTTCGTAACTCTTTCTTTCAGCATCGGCACAAAAAGGAAATCGCCAAAGGTTTCTTCGTCAAATTGTGTGTCATTCACTTTGGTTAGGCGTTTCATCGTTTGAGATTCCTCGCCCACAGGAATGACCATCACGCCGCCGACTTTCAATTGTTGCAATAAAGCGTCAGGTACATTCGGCGCACCACAAGTCACAATAATCTTATCATACGGAGCAAACTTAGGCAAGCCGGCAAAGCCATCTCCATAATAGGTGAAAATGCGGTGGTCAATTTTTTCCAACAACTTTGAAGTACTTTGATACAGCACCAATTGGCGTTCAATTGAATACACGCGAGCGCCCATAGCACTCAGAATCGCTGCTTGAAAACCTGAACCCGTTCCGATTTCCAGCACTTTGTCACTTTTTTTAATCTGCAGCAACTGTGATTGGAACGCCACGGTATAGGGATGTGAAATAGTTTGACCATTCATCAATTTCAGTGCCGTTTCCTCGTAGGCTTTGTCCCACAGAAAAGACTCTACAAAAAGATGTCTTTCCACTTTATCAAAGGCCTGAAGCACATTCTCATCGGTAATGCCTTTCTGGCGCAGGTTTTCAATCATTCTTTTTTTGGCGCCCAAAAGAAGGTAGTTGTCCGTCATAGTCCGTATCAATTTGGAAGCAAAAATACAAAAAAAGCCGCAACGACATCAGGCGCTGCGGCTTTGTAATCCACATCTATATGTTATTTATTTCTTGAAGAATACGAACT
>JAKSMD010000046.1 GCA_024400815.1 Bacteroidales bacterium
TTGCTGCCAATTATTCATTATTCACTATTCATTATTCATTAAATTTCGCCTTCTCGGCGAAAGAACGCGACACGGAAACGGGACTATCGTATTTTGGTTCAAGATATTATTCTTCTGAACTGAGTGTATGGTTGAGTGTGGATCCGATGAGTGACAAATACCCGAGTTTGAGTCCGTATGTTTATTGCGCGGATAACCCAGTGAAGTTGGTGGATCCGAATGGGGAGGATTATGAGGTTGCGGTGGATGAAACCAATAAAACAATCACAATAAGAGCAAATTTTTACGTTTTAGAAAAAGAAAAATGTATGTTAGAAGAAGGACTTAAACATTGGACAGACGAAAACGGACATTTTTCTTATACGGTTACGGATGGAGACAACAGCAAAACTTATGATATAAAATTTGATTTTAATGTTGTCAGTTGTGCAACCATTATGGATGCTGAAGACAAAGCAAAAGCAGATAATTGTGGAAATTCATATCTCATTCAGAAAGGTGTATATCATGAGGGAAAATTACCTGTAAGAGGAGGATACGATGCTGGTCGCATTGTTATCGACAGCCAATATTCTTCCTATGACATGTTCCACGCCTCTGCCCATGAGCCAGGTCATGCGCTGGGCATTGGCGATGGTCATGGTTTAATGGAGTCTGGCGGGATTTCATACAATATCACCGAATCACATATTGCATCTTCATTGAAGTATGCGGGATTCAACTGTGCAAATGAAGACATGTCATTCCCAACCAGGCCATGTCAGTTTTCGGTTAAAGGCACCATTCCTCGTGGAGAGGGAGTCGTAAAAAGAAAATCAAATTAAATATTGCTTATTTCACTTGGAGGACTTTGCTTATGAAAAAGCTTATTAGTTTCTATTTGGTATTTGTCGCAAGTGTGTTCGCCACACAAGGACAATCATCGGACATCAATGATCATGAGAGAATATTTGTTTTGGGAATCAAACATTTCGAAGAACTTGTTCTGGTTAAATCTCCATTGCCAGATTGTCGTGATTATAATTGCATAATGGAAAAAAAATTCTTGCCGAATCAATTGCATAAGGACTGTGATTATTATCAGAATTTATGGAAGTTTCAACCAGAATCGTATATTATATTAGATGATGATTACATCATAAAAAAATTTGTTTTGCCTCAAATCTCAGATTCAACAATATTACAAATCTTATTAGAACAATTTGATTCTACAGGCAATATAAAATATAAAATTAACGACTTTATACAATTCCCCAGAAAACGATATAAAAACATTTATTATAAAAATATATCTTGTCATCGCTACCTCGCGATATTAATACCCTTGGAAATTATAATTCAAAATCCGAGATTTGAGTCTACTCGCCCTAAAGGCAAACCAATAAATTGGGGATTATACGAAAAGATGATTATCCCATTGCCGTTTGGAGATATCGATACTTTATACCAAGAAGGCAATTATGCACCTAAAAATTGAGCATAGTCGCTAAAGTAAAATTTCCTATCTTCGCACCCGCCTTTCCGAATTGAGAATTGACAATTGACAATAACAGCCCGCCCAGTAAAGAAATTCCAAAATCCAAGTTCCAAAACCCAAATTGACAACGACCGAACCAACATATTATACCAAAAGCTCTTCACTCTTAGCTCTTAACTCTTCGTTTGAAACTTTCGCCTTTTCCGCCAAAGAGCGCGATGCGGAAACGGGTTTAAGCTACTTTGGCGCACGGTATTACTCCTCCGATTTGAGCATCTGGCTGAGCGTGGACCCCATGAGTGACAAGTACCCGAGTTTGAGTCCGTATGTTTATTGCGCGGACAACCCGGTGAGGTGCGTGGATCCAAACGGGGAAGAGGTGATAAATGGATATGCACAAGAACTTGATCAAGCAAATTGTACTGTGAACGAATTAGCGGAAAAATTACATGGGTTAGAAAGAGGAACAAAAGAATACAGGAATACAAAACACGAACTTCATCAAGCACAAAGAATACTTGACAAAATCCAAGACAAATATAATATCGTTGAAAATGTTATCAATGATTATAGAGGTCAGTGTCCAGAAGAATTTGATAGAATAGACCATCTTGAAGGTCCCTCAGGTGCAGAAGTTGATGTGGTCGTCACACTTAAATACAATCTGAATAATAATACGAGGAAAGGACAATCTGATATACGATATATTGAATCGAATGGTGATTTTGGTCGTACAAGTTTTACGATATACCTATTCCATAATGTTAAAATGATTTTGAACCCCAAGGCATGTCGTAATTGGAACGACTTTGTGGCGACTTTCGCTCACGAATGCGGTCATATTTTCTATGAAGTATTCAATCCAGCAGAATATAAACAATGGCTGATTGACAATGGACATTTTAATGAAGTTGGTTATGATGGGCATAAGGACAACTCTCCTTCGGGAATTGAAGTAAACAAATGGGAAGACAAATATAGAGGCAGATAGATGATGAAAAAGATATTAATACTTATTGTTTTTTGTGTGAGCATATGTCGTATGTATGCCCAAACATCAGACGATATCTGGATGAAAGATTTCCATGCAAGAATGGAAGCCTTACACAATCCCATTATTATTAAAACGTATAATGACAGCTGTTATTTGGAACAGCATTTTTATCAAGATGGAAACATCTATTTTGAAGTCCCCGTGGTTAACGGAAAAAGAACCGGTATGTATAAAGAGTACTATCCTAATGGACAATTGCGAGAATGTTATGAAATGATAGACGGACATTTGCGCGATTCCACTATAAGTATAATTTATGAGAGGACTGGAAAATATGAATACATACAATTAGACATAAAATTCAGAAACAAATGGTATTCTAGTGAGACTCATTTTTCTCATGGCAGGGGATCTAAAATGTATATTTATGAAAAGTCCAATGGAAAACTGGTTGCCGAATATATATATGAAGATGAAAAATGGATAAAAAGACCGTATCATGTTAAGCCAGTAATATATGCCAACCGATTGTTTCGAATTTATCGAAAAGAATGGAAAAAACGACTGCCGGATGTGGAGTTCTAAGGTGTTATATACCCAATAAGAATCTGTATATTTCCTGAATTTTTCCTATCTTCGCACACAACTTTACGAATTGAAAATTGATAATTGACAATTGAGAATAACAGCCCGTAAAGAAAATCCAAAATCCAAGTTCCAAAATCCAAATTGACAACGACAAAACCAACATATTATACCAAAAGCTCTTCACTCATAGCTCTTAACTCTTCGTTTGAAACTTTCGCCTTTTCGGCAAAGTAGAGGGGGGGGCTCCATGGGGTTATGCTTTCAGAAGTTCCTGGATGAATTCCACGCTTTCGGCCGTCATACGGTGGCCGGCATTTGGGAGTTCATAAACTTCGTAGCCGGCTTGGGTTGATTGCTCGAGATTCTTCTGACGCGTTTCAGGGTTGATGAGCTCGTCGCCAGTACCAAAAATGGCAACACAGCGGGTCGCCTTTTCAATTTGATGCGAGGCCAAGTACTTTTCGAACTTTTTTACCATCTTTTCGTTCACCGTGTAGTGCGTTTTCTTGTCCTTGCGCGGACTGAAATACTTATAGGTGCCGAAACCGATGTCATTTTTCAGGATGTTGACGATGTCCAATCCCGGATTATAGGCGATTTTGATGCCGTCGAAGGATTTGGCGAACATTGTGTACAATCCGCCCAGGGAGGTTCCCACAATCAAGGCGGGTTTGTCTTTGGCTATCAGTTGATTGAGTTTTATTATCGATTCTGGAATATCTTCTGTGAATTCTGGATAAATCCAATCGTATTGTGGAAATTTCTTCGCTAAGCGCGGACCGGATGTTCCGTTCGCACCAGACCCCAGCCCGTGGATGTAGAATGCTTTCATATTGTATGGCGTTTTTGTAATTATTGTGATGCAAAGATATTAAAAAAATATCTTTTTTCGTATCTTTGCCGCCCTTATTTTTTATTAAAAATCAGATAGAAAATGTCAGTTTGTAAAGTCTATAACACTTCCAATAATGCGCTGCCCGCATACGAATCGGAGTTGGCAGCCGGCATGGACCTTCGTGCTAATTTGTCCGAAAGTATTGTTCTCCACCCAGGCGAACGCAAATTGATTCCAACGGGCTTGTTTATGGAACTGCCCGCGGATTGCGAAGCTCAAATTCGCCCGCGTAGTGGCCTTGCCATGAAACACGGCATCACGGTTCTCAATAGTCCCGGCACCATTGATCCTGACTATCGTGGTGAAATCAAAGTGCTGCTCATTAACCTTTCTAATGAACCTTTTGAAATCCAGCACGGCGAACGCATTGCTCAGATGGTCATCGCTAAATTTCAGCAGGTGTCTCTGGTGGAAGTCACCTGTGCGGAAGAACTTTCCGATACCCAGCGTGGGGCTGGCGGTTTCGGCCATAGCGGCACTCGGTAGAGTAGGGTTGCTGTACTGTGTTCTAAAGATAAGGACACGATCTTCTGAAAGAAAAGTTCAGGGCCCTGTGTGTGTCGCCGAGAAGGTCTCTACTCACTTAAATTGATTGAATCATTAAAATTTTTATCGCTTTGAAAAAAATATTCGTATTGTTCTTGATGGCATTGCTTTGTATGGTTTCTTATGGTCAGGGGCAAGGACAGAAAAAAACTAGAAATGTTGCAAAAACGGATGCATCCTCAGTCAGCGCTCGCAAAATTTCGGTGCGCTATACCGATGGTTTAAAGTTTTTTTATGCTGGCAACCCCAATGAGGCGTTGCGCGTGTTTAACGGTATCATTTTGGACAACCCCAAACACGATCCCTCCTATTTTATGTTGTCTAAAATATATGCAGAACAAAAAAACTATCACGATGCCGTTGCCGAATTGCAGAAAGCTATTAAAATTGACAAGAAAAATGTTTGGTACAAAGTCAGTTTGGCAAATGTGTATATGTCGATGCAAGATTGGTCGAATGCGGCTAAACTGTGGGAGGTGATTTGCAAGGAGAAGAACAATAACGAATACTACATCTATTCGTTGGCCGAATGCTATTATGAAATGGAGAAATTGGAAAAGGTCATCGACTGTTATAATCGTATGGAAGCGATTATGGGGGTCAATGACGAGCTTACGCGGGTGAAAGTTTCTCTGTGGCTTTATGCAAATAATGTGAAAGCGGCTGTCAATGAATATGATAAGCTGATAAAATCATATCCTCACAATGCTGATTATTATGTGAAGGCCGGTAATATTTACCAGAGCAATGGCATGATGCCGCAGGCCATGAAATACTATGAGCAAGCAGCAGCCCTCAATTCTGAGGATCCGCAGTTGAATTTGACCATGGCTTCTTATTGGGAACAGAATGGCGATCGTGCTAAGCAGATGGAGTGTCTGTTGCGTGTCTTTAACAATCCTACCGTGGAAATCTCGCAAAAGATGCCGTACATCCGCCGCATAATGTCGGAAGCCCTCAAAAATAACGATGCGCAGATGATGAATTGTGCAGAGCAACTGTCGCAGGCGCTCACGGAGGCGCATCCTCAGGCCGGAGAGGGTTACGCATTTTTGGCCAGCATCTGCTTTGCGAAAAGACAATATACGGAGGCCGCTCCACTATACGAACGTGCTTTGTCTGTGGATAATACGTCTTATTCTATTTGGCAAGACTACTGCACGGTGTTGAAGCGCACAGACCGTTTGCAGGATTTGCTGAAGTATGAGCCGACCATCACAGAACTCTTCCCGCAAAATGCAGAACTGCTATGCAATTTGGGATTGGGTTATTTGCAGCAGAACAATACGGCTAAAGCTATCCAGTATCTCAATCAAGCCAAATCGTTTGCCTACGAGAACGCTTTGCTGGCTACAATCTATACGGCCTTGAGTGAGGCATATACAAAAAACGGCGACGATGAAACCGCCGCCGAATATGCTCGTAAAGCACAACAGAAGTTGCACTAATCTTTTATCAATGCGATTTTGACGTCGTTGAAGTCGCAAGCAGCATTCCAAACTTTCAAGATGGAAGGATACTCGGAAACTTCATAGTGGAGTTGCTTATAGTATTCTGTGCAGTAAATATATAACTTGCCGTCTTTGACTTCCGTTTTGACGATGAAGGCTGCTTGGGCAGTGCTTTCGTTGTCGGTGTCGTAAATGGCGCGATCCAGTTTCTTGTAGTTGTCGGAAAGAGTGTAACCCTCAGGAATGTTCAGCACGATGGTGCGGGCGTCATAGTGGCCGTAGGAGATGTCCACAGGGAGCAATCTTTCGTGTTTCCAGTCGAGTTTGCTTTGTTTGCCGATGAAGGCGCCGATGGTGAGGTCGATTTGCTTGCTGCTGTATGTGGCGCAGTCTGACGTGGAGAAGCGAGCGCTCAAGCGGAGCGGGTTGATGGCGATATCTTCGGGCTTGTTGTTGGTGTACTTTTCGCCCGTAACATTGATGTTTTCGTTGCCGAAACCTAAGTATTGTTCAATGAAATACTCTTCTTGTTCAATTTCAAAGTCGCTCATATTGGCTTGAATGCCGGCAGCGCGATAGCCGCCAATAGTGCGGGTTTCGCTACCTTGGATTTGCTTTTCGCTGGCGTTGATGTTCAATTCTACATTCAGTGAGTCAAAAGTGGCGGTGTAGGGGAGAGGTTTGATTTTCTTGTAGTTCGGCACATAGGTGGTTGCCTTGCCCATGGAAAGTTCTTCCATAAATGCGGCTTCATTGTTCGTGAAGTCAGACGGGGTCAAACCCATACGGAAAATCGTCATCGGGTACAAATACATATCCAATTCTGGGAAGTAGAACATGAATTCCTGCATGAAATTATCTCCCTCAAATTTTTTATCGAATTCCTTGTTGGAGATGTCGGTGGTGGCAACCAAGTTGTTTTCGATTTTGAAGATCTTGAACAGTTGGTTGTACAATCTCAAGAATGCCAGTTCGTTGCCCACATTCATACCTTTGATGGTGGATATCTTGCTGAAAATTTCGTGATTGATGTTCAAGGCATAATATTGTTTCTTGATGTTATTCTCAATGGCGCGGATTTTTTGCTCTGTTGTCATATCTTTGCCAATGGCAATCTCTTTGGCGATGGCCTTGGCCGCTTTAATGTCTCCTTTTTCAATGTCGTTGATGGCCTCGTACAGATTGCGGGCAAACTGGTTGGTGGAGGTCAAACGCGTACGGCCTTGGGCGAGGTTGAACGCAATGGCGAATTCAATACGCGGCGCATAGCGTCTTCGCATACTTTGGGGCTCTTCACGGAACGGCTTCAAGTCCTTGTGTTGTACATAAATATAACGGGCTTCTGTTTCTTCATTGTTGCCGTAACCAATATAGGAAGCCACCGTGTCGATGATTTTGGCATTGGAGTTGTACAGTTTGACATCCAATTTGAGGTGGGAAGGATAAATCAATGTGTAGTTGAATTCCTTGATGGCGTACAAAGAAGAGATTTGGCTGTTGCCGGAAATAAATGCGTCGGAAGACACCACGAGGTAGTACTCGAGGATGTCGCCGGCTTTGATGCCAAAGTCGGCTTTGTATGAACTGTCTTCTTTGCCTTCGTCGTTGAGCTCGGTTACCAATTTGATACTGTCTTTGGTGTAAAAAGTCGTGGTGCCGTTGGGGTGAATGACTCTGGCGTTGTAATCAATGATGATGGTGGTGTCAGCAAAATTATCGAATTTGATTTTGTCTGCCATTTCCTCTGTGAGAATTTTAACCATGTAGTGGTTGCACTCGTTGCAAACCAGTCCGCGTTCTCCTAATTGGTTGTCGTAAACACGGTTGTGGAAAAGATAATAGCATCCGTCGTCCTTGTAAAGACTGTCGTCTTTGGGATCCATTTTGGGAACACTGTTGAAGTGGTAATCGTAAATGTTGATGCCGACTTGAGCCAACAACGAAGGCATTGCAAATAAAGCAATGAATACGAATAAGAGTAGTTTTTTCATATTTGAGTTTGATTTAATGAATTAAAGTTGCAAAAATAATAAAAAACATTGACTATTGACGTTTACGTTGACTTTTTCTGTCTCCGGACGCAATGAATTGTGTCCCTACACCGCCTGCCATTCCAGCAAATGCCGCACCTCCTAATTATCAATTGTCAATTGTAAAAAGAGGCACTATAACAAGTTTTTTTGTACTTTTGCCGCTCATATTTTTGCTAAAGTTATGAATGATTCAGTTACTGTTTTAGACAAAACTTTTGTTAAATATTTGTCTGAAGACGATATCGATGCCGCAGAACAACGTGTGGCCGACATGATTAATCGGGATTATAAAGATGATGACGTGATTATTTTGATTACGCTCAATGGCGCCATCTTTTTTGCAGTAGAACTGCTTAAAAAACTGCATATTAAGTGCCGTGTCTCTTGCATCAAACTGGCTTCCTACAGTGGCACCCAGTCCACCAACACTGTTCAGAACCTTATTGGCCTAACAGAAGATCTCCGCGACCAGCGCGTTCTCGTCATTGAGGATATCGTCGATACCGGACACACTTATCAGCATATCACAAATATGCTCAAGGATAGTGGCATGCGCGATATGCGTATCGCCACGCTGGCCCACAAACCGGATGCCTACAAACTCGACCTTCCCGTGCACTATGTCGGCATCAATATCCCTAACAAGTTCGTCATCGGTCACGGCTTCGACTACAACGGCTACGGCCGCAATTTTCCGGACATTTATCAACTGAAGGAAAATCGATAATAATTGATAATTGACAATTAAAATATATAACAATGACAAATATCGTACTTTTCGGTGCCCCAGGTAGCGGCAAGGGCACGCAAGCTAAATTGATTGCCGAAAAATTTGGATTCGACCACGTTTCTACGGGCGACCTTTTCCGTTATGAAATTTCACATAAAACTCCCCTCGGCCTGAAGGCTCAGGAAATCATCAATCGTGGCGACCTCTGCCCAGATGATATCACATTGGGTATGCTTAACAATCACATCCAAAAACATGCTGACAGCAAGGGCTTCATCTTCGACGGTGTGCCTCGTACGATCAAACAGGCTGAAATGTTGGATGACAAGAACCTCTTCAAAGACCTGAACATCGATATGGTGCTCTATCTTTATGTGGAGATGGAAGAAGTTGAAAGACGTATTCTCAAACGCGCACAGATTGAAAACCGCGCCGACGACACGCCGGAAACGGTTAAGTCCCGCGTGGCTAACTTCTTCGAGCAGACCATGCCGCTGGAGGAATATTACAACAAACAAGGCAAGGTCATCCGCATTGACGGTATGCAGGATATTGAGCATGTTTTTGCCGATATCTGCAAGACCATCGAAGGAAGATAGATAGGTTTCAGGTTTCAGGTTTCAAGTTTCAGGTTTCAAATGTCCGAACAACCCAAACGTCGCATTGCCCTTTTGGGCTCCACAGGTTCTATGGGAACGCAGTCACTGGAGGTGATTGCGCAGCATCCCGACTTGCTGCAATTGGAAGTGATTGCGGCCAATTCCAGTGCTGACTTGCTGATACAGCAGGCGCGTCAATACAAACCGAATATCGTGGTGGTGGTTCAGGAAACTGCCTACAACGTTGTAAAGGCGGCCCTTGCCGACGAGGATGTCAAGGTCTTCTGCGGTGAGCAGTCGCTGTGTGACGTCTGCGAGATGGAGTGCGTGGACATGGTGCTCTCCTGCATTGTGGGTGTAGCCGGTCTGCGTCCAGCCTATCATGCGCTGGAATGTGGCAAGCCGCTGGCATTGGCCAACAAGGAAACCCTCGTGGTGGCCGGCGAGCTGATGACTAAGACGGCACGCGAGATGAATACCTGCATCCTGCCCGTCGATTCCGAGCATTCCGCCATCTTCCAATGCATTGTCGGCGAACGTCACGAGACGATTGAGAAAATCCTCATCACCGCATCTGGCGGCCCGTTCCGCGGCTGGACCAGGGAACAGCTGGAGAAGGTGACGCTTGCCCAGGCACTCAAGCACCCCAACTGGAGCATGGGCCCCAAGGTCACGATTGACAGCTCCACGCTCATGAACAAGGGCCTGGAGGTGATAGAGGCCAAGTGGCTGTTTGACATGCCTATCGACAAAATCGAGCCGATTGTGCATCCGCAGTCTATTGTGCATTCGATGGTGCAGTTCACGGACGGCTCCATCAAGGCGCAACTCGGCGTGCCTACGATGATGCTGCCGATCCAGTACGCCCTCACTTATCCGTTCCGTACGGAGAGCAACTTCCCGCGTTTGAATTTTGCGGACTATCCGAGCCTCACGTTCGAAAAACCTGACCGCGAAGTCTTCCCGTGTTTGGACTTGGCGTTCAGAGCTTCGCGTCAGGGTGGCAATATGCCCTGCGTGATGAACGCCGCCAACGAGGTCGCTGTGAAACTCTTCCTGCAGGAGAAAATCCGCTATGTCGATATCCCGCAGTTCATTGCCAACGCCCTCGACAAGGCCACCTTCTGCACGCCGCAAAGCGTGGACGAATACTTGGCCATCGACCGCGAAACCCGTGCCACCCTCGCCACCGCACACAACGCTAAGTAAGGATTGGGAATTGATAATTGATAATTAAGCTATCACTCCCATAACCTCATACGATCTTTTCAAATTTTCTAATCTACCCATCTACCAATCTACCCATCTACTAATCTACCCATCTACCAATCTACCCATCTACCAAATCCAATCGCAATGTCCTCTCTTGTAATCAAATCTACCGGCAGCTGGTACGACGTCCGTCAGGATGACGGCACGGTTGTGCAGTGCCGTCTGCGTGGCCAGTTCCGCATCAAAGGCATCAAGAGCACGAACCCCGTGGTAGTTGGCGACTGGGTGGATTTCGAGATGGAGAATGACGGCACAGGCACGATTACCAAGATTGCCCCCCGCCGCAACTATATCGAACGCAAGAGCACGAACCTTTCCAAAATCACCCATATCATTGCCGCCAACATCGATTTGGCTTTCTTAGTGGTGACACTGAAGGAGCCCCGAACTTCGCTGGGCTTTATTGACCGATTCTTAGTCTCCGCAGAGAGTTTCCGCATTCCCGTCTGCCTGGTTTTCAACAAAATGGACTTGTATGACGAGCAGGAATTGGAGATGGTTGATTTGTTAGGCGCTTTGTACAAAAACATAGGCTATGATGTGGTGCGCACCTCTACGGTGACGGGCTTGGGCATTGAGGAAATGAAAGCCAAGATGGAAGGCAGAGTCTGTCTGTTCAGCGGCCATTCCGGCACGGGCAAGTCTGCGCTGATAAAGAGCATTGACCCGTCGTTGGACATCAGGGTGGGGGAGATTTCCAAGCAGCATCTCAAAGGCAAGCACACGACCACCTTCGCGGAGATGTTCCCGATGGCAGGCGGCTTTATGATGGATACGCCGGGCATCAAGGAGTTTGGCCTCATCCAATATTCCAAAGAGGAAATCAAGGATTATTTTCCCGAAATTCGGGCCTATAATAATAAATGTAAGTTCGACAATTGCATTCACCACCATGAGCCGGGTTGCGCCGTGCAACAGGCCGTGGAGGAGGGACTGATTTGCGAAACACGCTACCAGAACTACCTATCCATTTTGTTAGATGACGATATGAAGGTCGCAGATTGGCAGTTGGAGTAGCAATAACCTGATTTTTACAATTAAATCATAACATTATGAAAAGACGTACGATTTATATTTTTGTGGCCATAGCCGTTGCCTGCCTGATGTTGGGCATATTGGCTGGCATTTCAATCAACTCGTATACCTATGATGCCCTGAATGGATTTGTGACGAGTGGCGATGCCGTCCATAGTGCGAATAAATGGCCTATTTGGAAAGTGATACTATTGGAATATCACCGGAAACGAAGGGGAAAATTGATTCCCTGAAGATGTATGCGGATAAAATGGTTGCCTTCGTCTATAATATGCGTCTGGAACTGGTACGTAGCATTGACGGTGAGGAATCCCAGGCGGTACAGGAGGCTCTGGCCAGACCGGATCATTATTTGAATGCGGCTTCGATTGCGCGCAAAGACGAAGTCACCGCTACTATGAACTATATGTATAACCAAAGGAATGTTTCGATTCTCACCAATGAATTAGAAGAATATCGTGAAAACATTTTGTCCTTGGTTGAATGCAAGAACTATGAGGATTCTTTGGCTGTGCGTGACCAAATCGGACTTAAAATGGATCACGTAAACGGCCGTGTTTGGGGCGATAACCTGTTCTACAATGCGATGCTCATCAGTGCGTCAGTGGCCTTCGACCAGATTGTGGGTGACGTGCGCAACGCCGAATATGAAATGTTGAAACTGTTGCTGAAGCCTTCCGGTGAAAATCAGCAACAGTAATTTACAACCTATATTGATAACAATAAATTAGCGAAAATATGAAAGATTATGTTCTGTCTTTTGGTGTGGTCTCCTTGATTCTTTTGGACTTATCACTGCTTTTTAAAATCTTGCATTGGCCCGGAGGCAACTTGCTGATATTATTCACACTCGGCCTGTTTATACCGGTAACAATCATCTTAGCTGCAATTTATCTGAATAAGAATAAGGATAGTGAGAAGTGAGAAGGATCCAATTGGAGGATTGATGATTGACAATTTGGAGTGCCTCCCTAAAAGTCAATGTCAACGTCAAAAGTCAAAGTTCTAAAGCTAACGGCTAGTTTCTCGGCTCTTCCCAGTTCTCCAGGATGATGCCGAAGTCGCTGATACCTTTAACTTTGTCGGTGCGCATAGCTTGTGTTACCGTGAATGTGTATTTGCCGGTTTGTGGGAAGCGGACTTTAGGTTGGAACAAGAACTTGTTATCCTTGATGCGGCCTTGCCCTTTGCCGGTCCATTGTCCGAATTGATCGCAAAGGATGAATCCTAACGTGTCTTGGTCGGAGTGGCCATCTGGAAAAGTGGTTTTCATGAATACATAGAAATTCTGGGTTTCAAAATCGGTGGTGTTGCGCAGCGAAATGTACATGTTGTAGTAGGCCATCGGATCTTGAATGTCCACCGTAAAGGTGAGTGGATTTTGGATGTTCCATTGCTCTTTAGGGATGGGTTGAATGTCGTTGTAATACACATTGTTATGACAGCTGCTAAAGCATACTGCCATAATGAACAATAATCCACAAAAAATATTATTTTTCATTAGTGATATCCATTATTTCTCGTCCGAGATATGTTTCAACTCGTCCATACTATAATTGTTGTTTTCTTCTACTTTCTTTTGGTTGACGATGGCGAATTCTTCCAGTGTCTCAGGATGTTTTCCGTTTTCATTCATTTGGATAACATGTTTTACTTTGTCCAAAGGAATAGCGAAAATCGTAGAAGCGTCGTCAGCGTAGGAATACCAGACGATCTTTTTGAAGATGTCGATTTTGTTATAGATGCCTCTGCCCTTTTTGGTTTTCAGTTGGATGTTGGGGGCAGGGAATTCTTTTAACTCTTGGATGTAGGTTTCCTGTTCGAAGTTGAGGCAGCATTTGAGTTTGCCGCACATGCCAGCGAGTTTTTGAGGGTTGAGAGACAGTTGTTGTGTGCGGGCGGTGTTGGTGGAGACAGATTGGAAGTTGGTAAGCCATGAGGAACAGCAAAGTTCACGACCGCAAGAGCCGATGCCGCCGAGGCGGGCTGCCTCTTGGCGAACGCCAATTTGTCGCATCTCAATACGAATGTGGAATAGTTCGGCGAGAATTTTGATTAACTCGCGGAAATCGACGCGCTCTTCTGCCGAGTAGTAGAAAATGGCCTTGGTGCCATCGCCCTGGTATTCAACATCGTTGACCTTCATCTTCAGGTTGAGGTCCCATGCGGTATAGCGTGACTTGAGCATGGTTTCGTGTTCTAAGCCAACCGTGGCAATCCATTCTTCAATGTCGGCATAGCGTGCTGTGCGGTATAACTTCTTGACCACATCTGTCGGCTTGATGTGCTTGTGCTCCATTTGGCGTTTGACTTGCAAACCCAGCATGGAGATGATGCCGATGTCGTGACCCGGATTGGCTTCCACAGCCACAATGTCGCCCACTTTGAACACGCCTTCTTGCGGCAACAAGAAGAAGTCTTTGTGGCTGTTTTTGAAACGCACTTCCGCAATCGGGAATTCAATGTAGTCGAATGAAATGTCCAAATTGGCAATCCAGTCGTAAGACGGCAACTTGCAGGAACGATAGTCGTATTGGTCGCAATGCGTCTTTTCGGCCTCTGGAATGTTATTCAAACCGCGCGTCAAGAAAATGTTGTTCGCGATCTTGCCGGCTTCTGGAGACAAACCCGTGCGAATATCCATGTCGAGATATTTTTCCCAATCTTCAACAGGAGCATGGTCTTTGTCTTCGAGAACTTTGGAATGGTTTTCCGATCTCGCTTTATTTGTTTCTTGAGTGGTATTTTTTTGATTATCAGGTTTTACAGAGTTGTCTATAGGTTGTTGCGGGGTCTTATCTTCTTTATTCTTCTTTTCCATCTACAATAATTTATTAAGGGCGGCAAAGATACAAAAAAACTTGTTATAGTAGAGATGTAGAAACGTAGAGAAGTAGAGGGTGGCTTCATAAAGCTACGGCTAATAGACAATGTCTAATGGCAGCCGAAGGCAAAAAGTCAAAGCCAAGGTCTATAGTCAAAGTAAAAAATACTATCTTTGCGCTTTCAAAAATTAAATGCTATGAGAATACCTGCTTCTGAACTACCTGAACAACCCGATGGGGCTATCTATCATTTGAATTTGCATCCAGATGAACTGGCGGATAATGTTATCTTGGTCGGCGATCCAGGTCGCGTGCCTATGTTTTCTGGTCTTTTGGATTCGGTTGATATTCGCAAAGAGAATCGTGAATTGGTGACACACACGGGCTGGTATAAGGGCAAACGTGTTTCCGTCTTATCAACGGGCATGGGCACAGACAATATTGATATTGTCCTGAACGAATTGGACGCTGTTGCCAACATTGACCTGCCCACCCGCGAGGTCAAAACAGAACATCGTACGCTCAATCTTGTGCGCGTGGGCACTTCTGGCGCTTTCCAACCCGACATTGCGGTGCGCTCCTTTGTGGCTGCTGCTGACGGACTTGCCATGGCTGGCGTTTCGCAATTCTACGATTATGGCGATTTGAGCGATGATGCTCTGGTAGAGGCCTTTATGACACATACGGGGTGGCACTCCCGTTTGCCGCGACCCTATTGCACGCCTGCAAGTCCGGAGCTCCTGCAACGCGTGGGCGCAGGCATGCACCATGGCATCACGGTTAGTGCGCCCGGATTCTTCGGCCCGCAAGGCCGCCAAGTTCGAGCAAAGGTGATGTTCCCAGAAATCATTAACCGCATGGAAACCTTCCAATTTGATGGCCGTCGCATTACCAATATGGAAATGGAATGCTCCGCTATTTATGGCCTTAGCAATATGTTGGGACACAATGCTTTGACGGTGTGCCTGATTATCGCCAACCGCGTCACTCACGATTTCTTGGACCACTACCACGATAAAATCATGGAGTTGGGACAACTGGTGCTGGATAGATTCTAATTATAGGAAAATTACTTCCTTAAAGCCACATATATGGATTGGGCCGTCGGTCTGTGCAAGGACAAGGCGGCCGAAATTGTCTATGCCCTGAATGGCGGCCTTGATGCGTTGTCCTCGGCAGTCGTATTCATGAACTTCATTCATTTGATAAAAGTGCTCTAAATAGGCTTGTTGGAGCAGCTCTGGATGGTGCAAGTCTTCCAAATGGTCGTGCAGCAATTGCCAGTATTCGGACAGTAATGTCTCTACTTCGAAGGTCTGTCCTGTCTCCAAGTACAGTGAGGTGGGGTGGGGAATTTCTGCTGGAAAATGGGATTGGTTGATGTTGATGCCGATGCCGGCAATGCTGAATCGCAGCTGGCTCCCCAAAAGCGTGTGCTCGGTTAAGTCTCCTGCTAACTTCTTGCCATTTACATACATATCATTGGGCCACTTGATTTGCACCTGCGGCAGATAGCGCGATAAAAACAGACGGGTGGTGACGGCAAAATATTGGTTGAATACAAATTGCTGGGCTGCCGGGAGGTCCGGTTCAAAGTAGAAACTCGCTAAGATGTTCTCTCCTCGGTCGCTAAACCATTTGTTGCTGCCCATGCCGCGCCCTGCCGACTGAAAATCAGTGTATATGGTAAA
>JAKSMD010000047.1 GCA_024400815.1 Bacteroidales bacterium
TACCACCGCGGGCACTATCTCATCTCCAGCGGCGAGCAACTGTTCAAATTGGAAAACGAAGACCTGAAGTCTCTTCTATCCCCTTTTGACTACGACAAGTATCTTCACGCCCAGAAAAACATTCGCACCGCTATCCCCCTATTTGTTATCAGCGGATGCAGTCTGCCCATTGTAGGATTAGGATTGGCAGAATTTTTTTCTGGATGGATTACTATGAGCAAATATAACATTGCCATTTTAGCCAATGAGGAAACGGGACTAATCCTCACAAAAAACTTTACGAAAGGATTTTTCATAGCAGCGGCTGGGCTTATTATAGCCGACGCCTTCCTTATTCCTGCCTTGGCCTTAACCATCAAAAGCGTGAACAACCATCACCGGATTTGCAGCAACTTCAATGAAAATATCAACTTCAAAAAACATCAAGCGATGAAATTATCCCTAGGAGGCACACCTTGGGGCACCAGCTTGACACTTACATTTTAACAGATCATAAAAAAGGAAACGTTTCTATGTTAAAGACTTCCATAGAAAATCGAACCTTCACTTAATATTAACCAGAAGTCTAAAATGAAGCATTATGAAGAAAATTTTAATGGTATGCGCTGCGGTTGCCCTATTGGGACTCTTATCCACTTCTTGCAGCAAAGGATGTCATTGCTACCTGCGCACAGATGTTGCGCACCTCACCCCTGTTTTTGAGGATGAGACGATGACTGACGCCGACTGCGAAGCACAAGAGGCGCGCATGAACGAAGAAGCAGGCTTTGCTGACTTTTATGTTTGCAAATAATCAGCCAATGCCCTTCCTCCAAGAAATATTCCCATTGTTTTTTTTGCCATGGGAATATTTCTTTTTTTCAAAAAAATTCTACTTTTGCATTCTATTTTGAAAAACTTTAAAATTAAAAAACATATGAAAAAAGCATCTATTCTTTTATTAGCAGGAATCCTTTCCCTTTTCACGGTAGTTTCTGCCCAAACGATCAAACAGTCGGAAATCATCATCCCCAAATATAGCAAATGGCATTTCGCGCCGCACATGAATCAATGTATCGAAGGTACGGGCAGCAACCATTTGGTTTATAATTCAGACTACAATTACAGCGACACCAAAAGTTCCACCACAGACTGTCTTTTTTCCTTGGCAAAAGACGATTTCTCTTGTCATAAGACATTAATCACCCACCATCCTAATTTTGTTTTCATCCACGCCTTCGAAACTTCTGACGGCATTGTAGCCTTTTATCGTCTCTTAGATAAAGACCAAAAGGCCTATAAAATATACATGAACAGCATTTCCAAAGATGACAACACCGGCACCTGGGACCCTGATGAAATCCTCACTCTCCCTTATGAGAAAAAGGACAATCTGGGCATTGCTTACGCTGAATCTCCAGACAAAAAGCAACGCGTGATGGCCTTCTTCCAAAGCCAACGCAAAGGCATAGCCAAAAACAATGTGGTGATGGCTTTTGATGAAGACTGCAAAATTCTTTGGGAAAGCAACCTTGACCTCAGCGACTTCAACCAAGAGTTCTACCAGATTCTCGATGTCGCCATCAACAACGAAGGCATGGTATTCGCCGGCATCTATGCCTACGATGCGCCGAACAACACCAGTCGCAGCAACAATGCCCTGCTGATGTTTGAAATCACCGACAATGCCGTTAGCAACGCTTACAAAGATATTACCTGCAACATCAGCAATGGCAAAATGTCCGTTGGCAAAAACGGAAACATCTATGTTGGCGGCTATTATTACACCGACTTGAAAAAGAACGAAAATGGTTCTTATATTTACACCTACAATCCATCTTCCTCTTCTTTCAAAGCCATCGCACAACAGGATTTCCCTGCTGAATATAAAGAAAAAGGCGGCGGCAGCATTCTGTTGGGCTACTATCCCAACCAAACCTACTCGGTTGTCCCCAAAGCCATCTACGAATTTGACAATGGCAGCGTAGCGCTCTTAGGTGAACTTAGATATGTCTTAGCCGTAACCAATTCACAGGGTATGACTTCCTACTACTTCCTCACCAAGAACGTCCTCTTAAGCCAAACCGATGCCGATGGTGAATTTGCTCGTTTCGATATGTTCACACGCGCTGCTTCTGCCGTAGCAAACAGACCTGGCAACTTCTTCGACCTCCTGCATGTCACCTACACGCCATTCTTCAAAAACAATCACATCTACATCACGTATGCCGACAATCTCGACAACTATGCAGGCAAATCAGGCGTAGCTTATAGAGGTATAAAAAATGGTTGCGAGACCTTAATGACCATTGATGAAAAAGGAGAAGGTAATGTTCAAAAGCTCGCATCCCTCAAAGAAAACAAGTATAGAATCAATCAAACCCTCTTTGTGGATAATGACGGCCTCTATATCACAACAATAGACAAAAAGTCCATGTCCATCGCCAAAATGGCGCTTGAATTCTAACCTGTTTTTTTACTAACGCAGCATCTTCATGAAAAAAGCACTTGCCATTTGCCTAGGATTGCTTATAGCATTAGGCTCTTTGCAGGCCCAGTCGTCCATTGACCATTTCACCACTTTGGAATCCCAGGGCCAAATGCCAGGCGATTTCAAAAAATTGACCGGTACCGATAAGGAATACTACGACTACAATGTCCTCCTGAAACGCTATGTGATGGAAGGGCGCGTCTTGTATGGCACGCCGTTGAACGACTACCTCAACACCATTGTAGATAATCTGCTTCAAGGCGACAACGTGCTGCGGTCCAAGTTGCACATCTACATCATCAAGTCGCCCGTTGTAAATGCCTATGCCACCTACAATGGCTTGGTGCTCGTCAATTTGGGTATGATTGCGCAGGTGTCCAATGAGAGTGAATTGGCCTTTATCCTTGCCCACGAGATCTCGCATTTTGCAGAAAAGCATGCATTGAAAATCCGAGATTACAAAGACTCTCTGACGGACCGCGACTATCTGAGCTACTATCTCAAGTCGCAATGCCGCTCACGCGAACAGGAGATGGCCGCCGACCGAATCGCCTTAGAGCGCTACCTAAAGCAGTCGCCATACAGTTACAGCATGGTGGACGGCATCTTTGATGTGCTGCAATATGCAGACCTGCCCTTTGATGAGGTTCCTTTTCCGAAGAGTCAGGTGGAAACGGACTTTTATCAATTCCCGAGTTCCTACTATTTGGCAAATACGGCGCCCATCACCAATCGGGCAAACGGGATAGATACATTATACACGCACCCGAACATCGAAAAGCGCCGCGCGGCCGCCCATGCCATAGCCAGCCAGATGCCCAATGAAGGTCGCTCTGTCTTCGTGCAGTCGGAGTCGCTATTTTACGAAATACGAGAACTTGCCCGCATGGAGTGCATCAACTACTTCTTGACGGAACACATGTACGACCACGCGCTCTATAACACTTATGTGCTTCAGCGCTCACACCCGAACAACGCCTTCCTGAAAGAAGCAGAAGTTACCGCCCTCTACGGGCTCTCCAAACACAAAAACTACAGTCATATCGGCGACGTGCTCTGCCCCTATAAGAAAGTCGAGGGTGAAATGCAGCAGACCAGCTACTTCCTTTCAAAGTTGTCGCGGCCAGAAAGTTCCCTGCTGGCATTGCGTGCTGCTTGGTCGGCCCATAAGGAGTATCCCGACAATCTGTTCTTCGTAGATGTCATTCATGACGCGGCCAAAGATGTATTTGTCAAGAACAAGATGAAATACACCGACTTCTCCGACTATCCGATGGGCACCCATCCCGACTCCATCAAGCCCGAAGAAAAAACGATTTCCGATTCTATTACAAACAAATACGAGCGCATCCGCCAAAACAATCAAACCAACAAGATCATCCCCACCAGCAAGTTCAAAACCGCCAACTACATGCTGGTTGATATGCATCAAGACCCAGAGATGGTGAAAATCATGAATGCGGTCATACAAGAAGCGGAAGACGAAAAAATCTTGTCGGCAGTATCTCAGCCGCAAGCCGCAGACTTCAAAACCCTCTATGTTGCAACGCCGGAATATGTCATTGTAGCAAGCCATGCCCGCCGCCAAAGCCATGCTGATGTCAAAGGAGACAAATGTCGTCAAAAGCTGGCCAAAGTCATCGAGAAAAGTGCTGAAAATGCGGGCTTAGATGCAGTTTTTTTCGGCATCTCCGACATTTGTCGTTTTACCACCGAACAATACAACGCATACGCTCAATTGCAGCAATGGCTGAAAGAATATCACCAAGCAGAAGGACTGAACATGTGCTACCACCAATCCAAGCGGATGGATGCCGTTTATGATTTAACCGGCACCACCAAAATATGTGTGGCCTCCATCCGTCGTTCCACGGACTCAGACGTGAGCTACAGCAAACTCGTCAACTTCGGCTTAGCAGCAATTTGTCCTTACGCCAGTCCCTTCGCCATCGCCACATTTGCGACTCCTCGTTATAGTACGGACATGTACCTCGTCATCACAGACTTCACCACAGGCAAGACCATCCTATCGAAACACGACAGCAAACTCTCGTCCATGAGCGAAGCATACGTCAACACCTTTATTTACGACAACATCTTCAATTTTGTAAAAGGAAAATGATGAAACGAACAACGCTTTTAACAACAATGATATTGCTGATATGCGGAATCTGTTTCGCGCAGAACACGGGATACATGGGGCATCACTTCATCTTCAACGCAGATGTCTCCCTCTCTCCTTCGTGGAAGAATCCGAATCCGTTGTCAGAGGCTTTAAACAATCATTTTGAGAGCGAACATACCCAACGCTACCTCGGGCTAAACTATTTTGCCGTCCCCAGCATAGAAGCTATCGTTATGGACAGGGGAACCATAGGCGCAGGCTACAATTACTATAACACGCCAATTGGAGGAACGGTTTCACGCTATTTTGAAGGCGGCGGGACGAACGATTACTATTTTTATTCCCAAAATTATACTTTTACAGGTAAGATGGTGGCGCATGGTTTCAATGTCTTTTACAAGCAATATGTGGGAGACACCAAAGCGCCGATGGGTTACTACTTCAAATTCACTTTTGATGGGTATTTTTATAAATATGCCTGTAATGAACCGTTGCCAGATCTTCTTCAGCACTGGGATGAGATGCCTGAAGAGGAATCAGCCCAATATGGGTATGTCCGTGTGGGCAAAGACGGAAGTGGCTCCATCTTCGGATTGAAGGCGGAATTCGGTTACGACTATCTTTTCTTCAACCGCCTGCGACTCTCTATGGGGGTGACTTTCGGTTCGACTTTCGGCGGATATAAATGGCTGAAGCAAACATCGGATTCCTCTCTCTTCTATAATGACAACACACAGCATCTTAGCGTTAGCGACAATGTCCGCAACCGCATCCTCAATGCCTATTGGTTTGGCGTCAAGTTGGGATTGGGCATATTGGCATTCTAAAGAAAGCCGTTAGCCTACCGGAAACGCCAAGTTTCTAAAATGCTGAATTCAATAACCGCAAATTTTGTACTTTTGCGGCATGGCAAAATGGTACGAGCTTTTCTGGTCGTTTTTCAAAATCGGCACCTTCACAATTGGAGGCGGATATGCGATGATTCCCCTTATGGAAAAGGAGCTGGTGGACCGTCGGCAGTGGCTTTCCCGAGAAGAGTTCATGGACATTTTGGCCGTTTCGCAGGCACTGCCCGGGGTATTTGCCGTAAACATGGCAACGAGTGTGGGCACTCGCCTGCATGGGGGCAAAGGAGCGGTAGCCGCCATCATCGGCAACATTCTCATGCCTATCATTATCATCTTAGGTTTTGCCACCTGTTTCCGTTTTTTGAGCGACAATCCTTGGTTTGAAGCGGTGTTCAAGGGCATACGGCCGGCGGTCGTAGCATTGATTGCAGCCCCAGTTTTCAATATGGCGAAAACGGCTAAAATCAGCTGGCGCAACGGCTGGATTCCCGTTGTGGCCCTAATTTTGATATACCTGCTCGGCGTATCAGCCATGTGGGTGGTGCTGGCCGCCATCGTCGGCGGATTCTGCTACGGCAAACTGAAACAAAGAAAGGGGGGACAATCATGATATTCTTACGCCTGTTTTTCTCCTTTCTGCGCATTGGCATCTTCAGTTTTGGCGGCGGTCTGGCCATGATTGCCCTCATCCAAAATGAAGTAGTCGTTAAACAAGGCTGGCTGACAGCGCAAGAGTTCACCGATGTGGTGGCCACGTCGCAAATCACACCGGGCCCTGTCGGCATCAATACAGCCACTTATGTGGGTTATACCGCCGTTGTAAATGCCGGATATTCGCAAGGACTGGGTATTGCGGGTGCCTTCCTCGCCTCTTTTGCTGTAATCTTGATTCCGCTCATTCTCACGCTATTAGTGAGCCGATTTTTGCTTAAGCATAAAGACAACCCCATCATTGCAAATATCATGTATGTGCTGCGGTTGACCATAGTCGGGTTGATTGCCGCTGCGGCCTTGCTGATGGTCACCCCCGACACCTTCGGCACGCTGAAAGACGTTCCCATGCAGTTCATCGCCAGCGTCGTCATCTTCTTAGCCGTATTCGTTGCCTCATTCAAATTCAAGACCAGTCCCATCCTGCTCATCCTATTGAGCGGTGCCACCGGCGCATTGATATACGGACTGCTGCCGTTGGCCGTTGGCTGTTAGCCATTAGCATTTTGGAGCCCCTTCTACCTTTCTACTTTTCTACTTTTAAACTTTGACCATTGACTTTGACATTGACTTCTTGGAGTCCCCACAATTATCAATTATCAATTTAACTTTTTGGAGCCTCCCCTCTACTGTTCTACCTTTCTACTTTTAAACTTTGACCATTGACTTTGACATTGACTTCTTGGAGTCCCCACAATTATCAATTATCAATTTAACTTTTTGGAGCCTCCCCTCTACTGTTCTACCTTTCTACTTCTCTACTTTTAAGTCCCTTTCTTTTATTGATTTCATCAAAGTAAAAATTTGTATATTGCGCCGCTTTTATGGAATAATCCGAAAGCAACTTTTTATTAGACGCAACTAATTGATCTATTATGAAATATAAGAAACACTTACTCTTTTTACCTATTGTTTTTGTAACGATGTTGGTACTGATTTTTTCCAACACTTGCAATGCCGCCGAAAAGGAGGAAGGGTTTAATGCAGGACCTTTCATCATTGAACATGTAACGGACAACTACGGTTGGCACATCTGTGGCGATGGCGACAAGAGCGTCACGATTCCCTTGCCTATCATGGTGTTCGACAACGGTCATTTTGTCGCTTTCATGTCCAACAAACTGCATCACGGTGAAGCCGCCTATAAGGGTTATGCTATGGGCTGGGGCGACCAAAAGGGAGCCATCGTCAAGTTGGCAGATGACTACACTGGCGAGCTGGTAGAAGGCACAACATATCCCGTGGATCATGTCTGCAAATTCAACATCTCCATCACGAAAAATGTCTGCGCGCTTTTCATCTCCTTGATACTGATTGCTTGGATTTTCTTAGCCGTAGCCAAACAATACAAAAGACGTCCGGACCAGGCGCCCAAAGGTTTGCAAGCTTTGGTAGAGCCAGTCATCGTCTTCATGCAGGAGGAGGTCATCAACCCGTCATTGGGCAAGCATGCGGCAAAGTACACGCCCTACTTGCTGACCCTCTTCTTCTTCATTCTCTTGAACAACTTGATGGGATTGATTCCTATCTTTCCTGGCGGCGCAAACCTGACGGGCAACATTGCCATCACGGGTATCCTCGCCTTAATCACCTTCTTCATCACTCAATTTTCAGGTGGCAAAGAATACTGGGTGGACATCGTCAACACGCCGGGTGTGCCTTGGTGGTTGAAGATTCCATTGCCAATCATGCCGTTCGTTGAAATCATCGGTATCTTTACCAAACCGTTCGTGTTGATGGTTCGACTTTTTGCCAACATCACGGCAGGTCACATCATCGTGTTAGGTTTCATCTCCTTGATTTTCATCTTCGGCCAGATGGCTCCAGCATTGGGTTACGGCGTGTCCGTCGTATCTATCTTCTTCTACTTGTTTATGGGCTGCCTCGAGCTCTTGGTTGCCTTCATCCAAGCATTCGTGTTCACCTTGCTGAGCGCCATCTACATCGGCATGGCATGCGGCAATGAAGAAACTCCAGAAATCGCTAAATAACCTTTTTAATCATAATTAAATTAAAATCATTATGTCAGTATTATCAACATTATTGCAAGCAGCTCCTAATCTTGGCATCGGCCAAATGGGCGCAGGTATTGGTGCTGGTCTCGCCGTTATCGGTGCAGGTCTCGGTATTGGTAACATCGGTAAAGACGCTATGTCCGCTATCGCACGCCAACCTGAAGTTGCAGGTGACATCCGTACAAACATGATCTTGGCAGCCGCTTTGATCGAAGGTGTCGCTCTGTTCGCTATCGTTGTTTGCTTGCTTATCGCTATCGCGTAAGCCAACCTTGTAAAGTTTCTCCGCGGTTGGCGGGGAAACTTTACTTTCACTGAATTAACAAAAAAGATTATCTTATAAAAAACTAATATGGAACTAATAAAACCGTCATTCGGCCTGATTTTTTGGATGCTCATCGGCTTTGGCATCCTCTTCTTCATCCTCGCCAAGTTCGCATGGCCCGTTATCACCAAAGGTATCGCCAGCCGCAATCAGAAAATCCAAGACCAACTGGACGAAGCTGCCAAAGTGCATGCTGAACTCGAGAACTTGAATGTCAAACACGAACAGATGTTGGCTGAGGCTAAAGCAGAACGCGACAGCATCCTCAACGAAGCACGCGCCATCAGCGCCAACATGAAGGAAGAAGCTAAAGTCGCTGCCGACAAAGAAGCTCAAACCATCATCGAAGATGCTAAAAAAGCCATCCACTTCGAAAAGATGAAAGCGATGACCGACGTGAAGAATGAAATCGCAAACCTCTCTATTGAAATCGCCGAAAAGGTGATGAAAGAAGAGCTCTCTGACAAAGAAAAGCAAGAGGCGCTCATCCAGAAATGGGTTAAGGATTGCAACCTCAACTAATCATAAAGCTCCCTAAAGGAGCTTTTTTTTTACCATTAATTATTGCACAATGAAAAAGATATTTTGCCTCATCCTATTCATAGGCGCCCTCATCGGCAGCAGCATGGCGCAACCCCGCGCTATCGGCGGCCGCATCGGCTACAACCTCGAATTCTCCTATCAGCATCACTTCGCCTCCCGCAATATGGTTGACCTGTCCGTCGGCGCCACCAACATCTGGAATCGCTGGGCATACGCAGAAGCCAACTGCATGTTCGACTGGGTTTTCAACATCCATAATGGCTGGAATTGGTATGTGGGTCCTGGCTTCGGCCTCGGACTGGGCTATGGTCGCAACTGGCGCGATTTCGGCTATGTGCCTTTCCGTCTGAACCTCGGCGGCCAACTCGGCATCGAATACCAGTTCCGCATCCCATTGAACTTGAGTTTGGACTGGCGCCCCATGGTTAATGTCGTGGGCATCAATCACCGCGGCGAGAACGTCCCTAACTACAACCCGCTCTACGACGGCATCTACAGTTTCGCCATCGGCGTTCGATACAGATTTTAATTGGGTTAAGATTAGAAATTAGGAATTGCATTTTAAGATGTCCTACATAGATACACATACCCACATGTACCGCGAGGAGTATCCTGAGCACTGGGAAGAAACGGTCCAGCGCGCGCTCGATGCTCAAGTATCGCCAATGATTTTGGCATGTGTGAACAGCAAGACGCCGGCCTTCATTGCGGAGGCCATTCAAAAATTCCCGCAGCACATGTTCGGCGTCATCGGATTGCATCCCGAGGACACCAAAGAAAACTTTGAAGAGGAGTTGTCCCTTTTGGAACCACACTTAGATGACCCCAATATCATCGGTGTGGGCGAAATTGGCCTGGACTACTACTGGGACCGCACCTACGAAAAAGAACAGCGCGAAGCGTTCTACCGTCAGCTATGCTGGGCCCGCGACCGGCGTCTGCCGCTGTCGCTGCACATCCGCAGCGCGTATGCCGATGCCATTGAAATCCTCAAACAGTTCAAGGAAGGCGAGTTACAAGGTGTCATGCACTGCTTTTCCGGCGGCATCCAGGAAGCCGAATGGGCCGTCAAGCACGGATTTTGTTTAGGCGTCGGCGGGACCGTAACCTTCAAAAACAGCAAAGTTCAAGATTTAGTGGCTCAAATCGGATTGGAGCACCTTGTCTTAGAGACCGATGCGCCCTACCTCGCCCCCGTGCCGCACCGTGGCACCCCCAATGAAAGCAGCTACATCCCGCTAATCGCCGCCAAGCTCAGCAACATCTTCCAAGTGAGCATTGAAAACGTCATGGAGCAAACCACCCAAAACGCACGCGCTATTTTCAAATTGAACAACGAGAAATAGGAAAATACCAGCCGTCACCAGATCCAACTACAAATGACTTGCAAAAAACTTCGTGCGTAATTTAACTCCTAACTCTAACCTCTTTCACAAGAGAAGAAAACGATAGATATTAACATTATTCATCCCCACCTTGGTAGAATCTCGCTCAACCCTAATAAATAGTGGTATTCCAAAGAGTTTACAGTGTTTATAAAAAATAGAAGAATAGGCAGTTAATGAGAAAAAATGAACGGCATGTTTTTTTATATTTGCGACTTTTTTCTCATATACATATGAAAATATTATCAACAAACAAAAATAAACACAATTAACTCAATCCTTAATCAACTAAAAAGTCTATGAAAAAAGTATTATGCTTTTTGTTGGCATTGGTCATGAGCGCTATGACGCTGACCTTGTCGGCACAGGAAACGTTGACGGTTGCGGAAGGTAATGCTACAAACACGTACATTCCGGTGTACGGTTTGTATTGCGATGCCTATCTGCACAGTCAAATCATCTATCCCGAAAGCATGCTTCAAGACATGGTGGGCAGCACCATCACAAGCATGACTTTCTATGCAAACAATTCATCCATGGTTTGGGAAAACACTTCTTTTGAAGTAAAGGTTGGTACCACATCGAGTTCCAGTTTAAGTTCATCTGGCTGGAATCCAGACGCTGAGACGTCTGTTTACTCAGGCACCTTAAGTATTTCCAACAGCCAAATGCGCATTGAATTTGAAGAATCATTTCCATACGCAGGTGACAATCTTATTGTGGAAATATTGACTCTTCAAACTGGCACCTATCATAGCAATGAATTCGTTGGCCTATATTCATCCAACGGCAGTGCCTATGGCTACAGCTACTCTTCAGCAGCCTTAGCAACCCCTTCTACCACCAACTTCATTCCTAAGACTACTTTCGAGTATTCTACTAGCGGCGCTTTTTGTGCAAAACCAAAGAACATCTCATTCAGCGGCTTAAACGACAATTCTGTTTTAATGGACTGGATTGCTGGCGGCGAAGAGACCGAATGGGAAATCTATGTTACCACAACGGAAACCGATGTCCCTGACGAAAACACCGCAGCCACTTACACAACCTATGTTCCTTCTTATAGTTTCTCAGGATTAACCACTTCCACCAAATATTATGTTTATCTTCGTTCCGCTTGTGCTCCCGGTTTTTACAGTGGTTGGAAGGCAACCAGTTTCATGACCTCCCAAGTTCCGGCACAATTGCCCTATCTTTGTGACTTTGAAGATGCAGACGAAAACAGCAATTGGTCTTTAATTAATGATGGCCAAACTAACCAATGGTTCATCGGCAATGCGACCAACCACACCGACGATGGCGAAAATGGTTTGTATATCTCTGACGACAATGGTATTACCAACCAATACACGCACACAAACAGTGCTGCTTACGCATACCGCGATATTCAATTCCCAGAAAGCACCAACGACTTCATATTCTCCTGCCAATGGAAAAACCAAGGTGAATCTCAATATTACGAAAGCCTTCGCATTTACATTGGTTCTCCAGAAGAAGTAACCGCAGGTGAGGGCAACTCATCCGGTGGTGTTTTTACTCAAGCAACCTTATTGGGTTCATACTACGGAAGCGGTAACGCATGGAATGAAGCTTCTTTCTTATTGCCTAAAGAAACTTATGCAAACAACACCTTCCGTATCTATTTCTTCTTCTATAGCGACAACAGTGGTGGTTCTAACCCACCTGCAGCTATTGATGATATCAACATTAAAGAAATCACCTGTCCGACTATCGACAGCGTAGTGGTTGAAAACATCACTTCTACTGCTGCTGATTTCACAGCATACACTCCTAACGGACAAACTGATTTCATGCTTTATTACAAACTGCCGACCGACAGTGCTTACACTGAAGTAGCGATGAACACGGCTCCTTTCACATTGGACAACTTGGTTCCAGGCAGCGTATATAAATACTATATGAAATCCGATTGTGGAAATGAAGATTATGGTTTTGCCACTCCCGTATCCACATTCATGACTCAATGTGCTACCATCAGCACATTCCCTTGGACAGAAAGTTTTGAAAGCTATTGGGAAGACGTAGTAGCTCCTGGCGAATTGCCTGCCCCATTGTGCTGGTTCAACTTCAGCGAAAGCAACTACAGCTATTACTACTGGGCATATTCCAGCAGTATGGCCCATACCGGTAATGGTGCTGCTAATTTCTACGGCGGTTATTACACGCCAAGCAGCTCATACTCACATAACGATTGGTTGGTTTCCCCTGTTTTGGAATTGACCGGTAACGAACGTGTCAACTTCTTCGTAACCTGTGTAGATACATACTATGGTGATGATATCGCTGTATATGTGATTGACGAAAATGATGGTGGTTTCACCTCTTTCAACGACATGCAATCACACGCCACTTGCATCATGCCTTCTCACCCTGTATCAAGCATGGGTTGGGAAGAAATCGAACTTAGTTTGATGAACTATGAAGGCAACTACAGATTGGCATTCGTAAGAAACGGTGCTAATGGTGGTGCTAACATGTATCTTGATGACATTACGGTTTCTGAGATGCCGGCATGTCCAAAGATTTACGGCGTTACTGTAGATGCTGCTAGCTCTACCTCCGCTCTCCTCACTTTCCGCAACGACAGTTATGTAAACCAAGGTTGGGAAATCGCATACGATACCACGGGCTCCGCCACTTTTGATCCTGAAAATGCAGAAAATACGTTGACGATTCCTGATGGAGCAACTCTTCCTATCACTTTGGACAACTTGGCTACCAGCGTTGAATATACCCTTGCTATTAGACAAAGTTGTGGCGGCGAATGGTCAGATTTTATTACCTTCACCTTACCAGATGTTGATCCTGTTACCGTTCCTTTCACAAGCAATTTCGAAGATACGGATATCAATGACGCATGGGTAATGTATAACTCTACTAGTGCGTATAATACTTTTGCAATCGGCAATGCCGTCCAAAATGGCGGCGACTCCGCACTCTATATTTCCAATGACAACGGCACCAGCAACCAATATTCTACCGGTTCAAGCTGCGTTGCAGTAGCTGCTATTCCTGTTTCCTTCGGCAATGCTGACCAATATGTCATTTCATTCGATTGGAAAATGGCTGGCGAAAGCAACTACGACTTTGCTTCAGCCTGCTTAGTTCCTATGAATGTGGATTTAACACCTACTGACAGCTACAACCAACCTGCTTGGGTAGGCACCTACAAATTAAACGACGAAACCTTCACTCAAAGTCAACATAGCGACTGGACGAATTGTTCTGTTATTGTGGATGGCGCTGATGTAAACGGCTCCATGAAACAATTGGCATTCGTTTGGAGAAACGATGGCTCCGGCGGCTCACAACCTCCAGTGGCTATCGACAATATTTCTATTCTCGAAGTCAGCTGCCCTGTTCCAAGCAATGTTACGGTTAGCAATATCACAACCACTACGGCAGATGTTGCCTGGACGGTTGATGCATCTGCTTCTACATGGATCGTACAAGTTGGTCAAAACGGCACTTGGGAAAACTATGAAGTTTATGAAAATCCTTATACAATTGAAAATCTGAACCCGAGCAGCCAATATCATGTTCGCGTAGCCACTTTGTGCGGCACAGACACGAGCGCTTTCATGAGCCCTGTTGATTTCTTTACAAACTGCGCTGCCCTTCAACAATCCGACCTTCCTTATCTTGAGAATTTCAATAGCACTCCTGAAGAGACTATTCCAAACTGCTGGAGAAGACCTGTTACCTATTTGGGCGCTCCTTATGTGACCACTACCACCTCCTATACCGGTTCTAACAGCATTTTCTTCCAATCTCAACCTACCCATCCTTCCACGTTGGTTACACCACAAATTGATGTAGAACTCAACAATTTGCAAGTAACCTTTACCATCAACCGTGAAGGTGAATCCTCTGGTAATTTTGAAGTAGGCGTCATGAGCGATCCTACCAACATGAGTACTTTCGAACATGTTGCTTCCTTCTACCCACCTGAAGATATCGCAACCGAATATACCGTTAAATTCGATTCTACCACCTTGAATGGACCAGGCAATTATATTGCATTCCGTCAATTATCTGTTTATGACAACTGGTACTACTGGTTAGATGATGTTGAAATTGCTGAAATTCCCGTTTGTCCTCGCCCAGAAAGCTTTACATTTTCAAACTTGACCACCGAATCCGTCACCTTGACCTGGCATGAAACCGGTGAAGCTACCTCATGGAACATCCTTTACGGCCCTGCCGGATTTGATATCGAAAGTGATGGTACACTTATCAATGTTTATGACACTACTGAATTTGTTGAAAACCTCACTACTATCACCTATGATTTCTATGTACAAGCAGACTGCGGTTCTGAAACCAGTATTTGGAGAGGACCTCTCCAAATAACACCTGGCTCATTCAACATCAATGCTACAGGTACAGATACGGTCAACATGTGCGGCGGTATCATCTATGACAATGGCGGTCAACACGGCCAATACACCAGCAACTGCAACTCTATCGTTGTCGTCAACCCTGATGCTCCAGGCATGTTGGTTCAACTCAGCGGTACATACTATTTGGAAAGCCATAGCTGGGATAAACTTGACATTTACGACGGCGTTGGAACTTCTGGTGAACTCTTATGGAGCAACCCAACCAGCACCTCTAACGGTGTGGTTCCAACTTTAACCTCTTCCACAGGTTCATTGACCATATCATTTATTACAGATGGTGGCGGCGTATATGATGGTTTTGCACTCCAAGTAGCTTGTTTGGAAGCTCCTTCTTGCTTGAAACCAGCCAACTTAACAGCAAATACCCTTTCCTCATCTGAGGTTTCTTTGTCTTGGGTAGAATACGGTACCGCTAACGCTTGGAACATCGAATATGGTCCTGCCGGTTTCACCCCTGGCGCTGGTACTACGGTTGGCGCTTCTACCAACCCATTTACCGTTACCGGTTTGGATCCTGCTACCACCTACGAATTCTACATCCAGGCTGACTGCGGCGGCGGCGACGTGAGCGAATGGAATCTTACATCCGCATACGCAACCACCGAATGCTTGACTCTCACCACCTTCCCTTACACAGAAGATTTTGAAAGCACAACCGGTTCCCTTCCTGATTGTTGGAGCAACATCAACATTTCTGGTTCTACGAGCTGGGAAGCTACCACTAATGCCGGTTACAACCTCAGCAGTGCGCACAGCGGCAGCAAAGCTGCATTCTTCTATCAAAGTGGTCGCGACAATAGCTCCGAACTCATTTCTCCGACATTCGACCTCACCACGCTTACCAACCCAACCATCACCTTCTGGTATGCTAACCCAGATTGGGGCGGCGACGTTGACGCCT
>JAKSMD010000048.1 GCA_024400815.1 Bacteroidales bacterium
GGTGAGAATCTCGCTTATGTATTACGTTGACTTCTACAGCCTCTTCAACAATCCTGAGAAAGACTGGGAAAACGTCCTTGCTGAAGCATCTGAAATGCCTCCGGAGCTGACGCTTTTTGACTGAGGGGGCTTGTCTTTGGGCAAACACACAATCTATTGCTGAAAATCAATGGGTTAGAAATCCTTTTCCCCAGCTTCCAATTTTTATCGGACAGCACTAAAACTTTAACCCCTGACCCCTAGTACCCTCGGGTGCTTCGCGCCGTGCTAGGTATTACACTGCTCCTAGAGCGACCACTGCCAGAGCCTGGCACGCTGCTCGATCGGGTGGTCGTAGGTGCTTTCGTGCTATGCGTGGTGCTACTCGTGTGACTAGGGGCTCCGCTATTGCTGCTCGGCTTCGAATTTGATGTGGGCTGCGAGGTGGTGGATGGCTTTGATGCTGTGGGTTTGCTTGCAGGTTGGGATGATGAGACGCGTTGCGGTGCCGCGCTGCTGGAGGTTTTGTAATTCGATGTACTGCTCACGCGCGTGATTCTCGAGGAAATGTTGTGCCCGCCTGTGGTGAACATGTCATTGTAGGTGATGATGATTGATGGCGTTTTCAGATACCGTCCGCCACTTTTGCTCAGACTTCCAACATAGGCATCTTTTACTTTCGATAGGTCTATGCCTATCATGGGCAGGTGGTTTTTGCCGATGGTGCGCAGTAGGTCGTTGACTCTGTGCGCCTGCAGCATACGGTTGTATTTTTCTTGGTTGTTGATGGTGGTGCCCCGCGGGTAGGAGATGTAACGCGCTAACTTGTCGTAACTATCTGCCGACATACTCTGCAGCATGCTGCGCACCTCACGGAACTGTCCGGCAATATAGCCCTGCTGCTGCTGGTTGGCATGACGGTATATTTCTTTCTGGTGGTCTTCTGTGTAGGTGAAGTTGTATTGCTGCTCGTTCTCACGCATTTGCATGTTGATCTGTTTTTGCCCAAAGGCATTGAAGTGTATGTGGGCTATGGAGTCTGCAATTTGCTCGATTTGCGTGTCTGAAATTCCCTTGAGCACGTCTAATAGCCTATGGCAAGCGTTGGATAGCAGATAGGGTTTGTTGGATGGGAAAACACCGTGCAAGAGTTTTCCCTTGTAGTGTATGCCGTTGTCCATGAATAGCTGGTAGAGTGCGGTATATTGCACCACACGGGCGATGTCGGTGTTGCCACAGCGTGCGAAGTAGTTGCCGGCCTGCTGCTCGTATCGACTGCCGACGCTCTCGCTGCGTTCCTGTGAGTTGAAATAGCTGACGGGCAGCGCGCCTGTACGGTTCAGCGTATAGATGGTGTATGCTGGCAAATCTATGGCGTACATCGTGTTGGCGGTGTTCCAATTATACACCAACTGATCTAGTCCCAGTTTCTTGAAAAGCGGCTTGTCGAAGGGATAGTGTCCTGGGGCAGGGTATCGATAGTATGCCTCTTGGATGGTGCCGCTTTCGGACCAGTCTTTGAGCAATATGTCGGTGATGGTGAGTAAGTGACCTAACTCGGTGTTTTCCAATTCTCTGCTGAGGTAGGTCGGACACCAATCGCGCCCGTTGGGCATCTTGCCGGCCATACAGTCGTTGATGTCCAAACTCTGCGACAGTTCTTTGCTGCTGATGCTGGCGATGAGCAGAACGGTTTCCACCCGCAAAGGAGGAAGTTCTTGCAAGGTTGCTTCTCGTTCCCGCCCGATGATGACGAGCGTGGTGGAGTCGCGCAGCGCTCCCAGAATGAGGTCTGCGTCCAATGCGAATTGACGAATGTCTCCCACTTGCTTAATTAAGTCCGCATTGCGCCGAATGCTCCAAGCTACCAGTCCCGGTGCTTTGCTGAAAAAGACGCCGCGTCGCTTATGTTTGAACATCTGGCTTATGGTGACCGTTTTGCTTGTGTCTTTTGTGTCGATGAACTGCTCGCCGGCTTGGAAGAACCAGTCGTCAAATTCACCTAGCGATATCTGATAATCCAGATTTTCTTTTGTGAAATAGGCGCGTTTCTCTTTGCCCAAGAGGTTGACGGCGTTGGGCTTGTAGTCGGAGAGGTACTGGTGTCGGGAGATGCGTGCCACCAAACTGTCCACATTAGTGTGGGTGGCGTTGCCTAACACAATCATCAAGTCGGTAATGCGTCCGTCGTAACCGATTTTTAAATATTTTTCAGCGGTGTTGTGCGTATATGGTTTGAGAATCTTTTCCAAGGTATCCTTCTCAAAGAAAGGGGCGGGCTCGGAGATGAGGATGAGGCGACTGCTGTCGGCAAAGGTTGCCGTACCTAAGGGTTGATAGTGCATGCGGAACTGCTGGCGAAATTTTTGATACACAGAATCCGCGTGTTGATAGGCGAGGGTGTTCTCCAAATTGACATGCTGGTCGGGGATGTACTCCTTGTTCATTAAGGTGGCCGTTTGCTGTTTGAGATTCTCTATAACCTTGGTGTGTCGTCCAAAGGTGAAAAGAGCAAGTGCTGCTAAAAGAATGGCCCCTGCAGAAAGGCAAATAATATGTTGAGCTTTCGTCATTTTTTCAGAATAGGGTGCAAACATAAATAATTATTCTGATTTAATAACCATTTGGCCTAAAATCGTTTTTTTTTGTATGTTTGCATTTCCATTATCGTAGGATATAACTGTTCTATTCACAATAGTATATAACAAAACTATCGACTATGAATCGACTTCTTGTAGATGCAGGTGCCACAAAAACGGATTTCACTTTATTGCTGGAGGGCAAGATTGCCTTTCGTTATAGTAGCGCAGGTATTAACCCCAATTATTGTGCGGAAGCAGAAATGATGCAGGTGTTTGCAGAATTTGTGAAGAATTGTCCTAATACGCAAGATATTGAGACGATTCATTATTATGGGGCGGGCTGTGCTTCTCAGGGCAATGCTGCCTTGATGGTGGATCTGATGAGCAAATTCTTCCCCTTGTCTCAAATTCAGGTTTTCTCAGATTTGGTGGCTGTCTGCCATGCGCTCAGCATGGGCCAGGTTTCGGTAATTTCGATTTTAGGTACAGGGTCGGCCTCTTGCCTTTTTGACGGAGAGAAGATTGCTAGTCGGGCGCCTTCGTTGGGTTATATGCTGGGGGATGAAGGCAGCGGCACCAACTTGGGCAAGCGATTGCTGACGCTTTATTTGCGGGGATTGCTACCCGATGAGATGACTGCGGAACTGGAGAAGACGTACGATCTTACTTTTGAAAAGGTGATTCACCGTGTTTATAAAGAACCTGAACCGAATCAGCTGATGTCGCAGTTGGCGCTGTTTGTGCAGAAACATATCGATTATCCGCTCATTCGCAAGTTGGCACTGGATGCCTTTAATGATTTTTTCGACTCGCAGAAGAGCTGCTATCCTGAAGGCTTGCCTTGGCATTTGTCTGGCTCTGTGGCATATTATTTTCGCGAGATTATTAAGATGGCCGCAGAACAGCAAAATTGCAAACTGGGCATGATCGTCGCCACACCGATGGAAAAACTGATTGATTATTATAAAACTTTGAAATAATGCAAGAAATTATTGCTTCTGAAACTCAATTGGATGAAGTTGCGGAAGCCATTTTGAAGGCCTATCCGCAAGAACGCGTTTTTGGATTCTATGGCGAAATGGGGGCTGGAAAAACCACCCTGATTAAGGAGATGTGCAAATGTCTGGGCGTGCAGGATATTACCTCGTCACCGACTTTTGCTATCGTGAATGAGTATTGGACGGAAGGTGGACAACCATTGTATCATTTTGATTTCTATCGTATAGATGAACCAGCCGATGCTACACGTATTGGCTTTGAGGAGTATCTTTATAGTGATAATTATTGTTTTATTGAATGGACGGAAAAGGTGGAGGAAATTCTGCAAGGTGATTTTATCCCAATAACCATTCAACGTGTGGATGATGTGACGCGCAAGTTTATCTTTTAGAATCATTGAGAGACTGCAATTCCTATGGCCAATTCGTCGCCCGAAACATTAGAACAAGCCGTTATGGTGCAAAACCCGCTCTATGAGCCGGCAGTGGCCTTCTTGCGCGATGAAGTTGCTGTAGGTGACTTTGTGATGATGACCCCCAATGCGATGCGTGCGTTTGTGGAAAACCATGTTCGCGTTTTTATGCAGCATGGCTTCTCCGCCGGCTCGCAATACTCCGATTTGGATTATGCCAATGTGGGGGTGGAATTTGAAGACGATCTTTTCCTTCTATCTCGTATGGTGCGCACCTTGGTTAAGTTCCAGCCCTTTACGGAAGAACAATTGCACCTGATGCGTAATGAGCAGATTATCATATCTACGCAAGTGCCTATGCAACTGACCTTGCCTTATATACAGCAATTGCAAACGAAGAAAATTTCGGCCATTGGCTTGAATTTTATTAAAGATAGAGAAGGCCGCATAATGACCGACCGGATTTTGACGGAGACCCATTCCTCTATTGCTATCAATATTGCATTCTCCAATTTCCTATTGCCGCTGCTCATGAGCTTCGTGTGTTCGCCGCGCTTGCGTTTTGCCTTGCAACGTAACCCTCAATTTATGGATGGCACCTATTGCTTCAATGGGGAAATCTGCAATCGCGAAATTGCTGAAATGTTCAATATGCCGTATCGCGATATCGTTACCCTCTGCTGGGATTTGAACTGATAGGCGTAACTTTCGTTTTATTTTTTCTTTGGTATATAAACGACAAAGGTGCTGCCTTTGCCTTCTTCGCTTTTAACTTGGATTTTTCCTTTGTGGAGGGACACGATTTTTTTAACATACCCTAATCCCAATCCATATCCTTTGACATTGTGAACATTGCCTTTGGGCACGCGGTAGAAGTTTTTGAATATTTCGCCGAGGGCCTTCTTGGGAATGCCGATGCCTTTGTCGGTGACAGATACCATGAAGTATTTGTCGTTGGATTGGGTGTTGATAAGGATTTCAGGTTCTTTGACTGAGTATTTGATACCGTTTTCTATGAGGTTGATGAGCACGTTAGCCAAGTGTGTGCGGTCACCGAACACTGCTGGATCGTCAGCGTTCAGGGCTAAGTTGAGCCTGCCGTTGCTGGATTTGATTTGCAATGCGATGCTGTCGGTTACTTTGTGGATGAGTTCGTGCATGTCTATCAGCGCAATATCCATCTTCACTTGACCTTTTTTGAGCTGTGCGATTTGCAGGATGTTCGTGACCATGTTTTTTAATCGCTCATTTTCATCTCGGATGATGGTAATGTAGGTCTCCAACATGTCGGCATCGCTGTGGATGCTGGGGTCGGACATCGCTTCGCAGGCTAACGAAATGGTTGATATCGGGGTCTTGAACTCGTGTGTCATGTTGTTGACAAATTCGTTGGTGACTTCTGACAATTTCTTTTGCCTATAAAGAGAGTAAAGTGCGGTGAAGGAAATTGTAAAACAGATGATGAGCAAGCAGATGATAAGTCCGACGATGGTGCTCATACGTTGTAAGAAAATACCTCTTTCTGTAGGAAAATAGAGGATGATGTAGTGTGGCGAACTAACCTTTTCGTTGTAGGTTAAACGAAATACATACTCGCTTTGCAGCATGGTTTCTGGGGTCGAGATGTGAGGTTTGATGATAAACTCCGTAGTGAATGCATTGTACAAGGCAAAGTCAAATTTGGCGTTGATATTTTCTTCTATAAGGGCTTCTTTGATGATGCGTTTGAGAAATTCTTCATTGAGCAATTCTATAGTGCTGCTGTCCAGCTGTATCAAGTGTACGTCTGTGGGCTTGATTACAGGAATCTGGGCTTCTTTCGCATTCTTGGGAGACCAAGGGTCGTTGTGGATAGGAAATAGCTGACGGTACGCCTCGCTGAAATATTCAGTGTCGTTGGCCACGGTTCGGGAATTGTTTTCCTTTACATATATTACAGATTTGATAACGCCAATCGGCTGATGGTTGACGCTGTCTAACAAGAATTTGCGCGTTCGCTGCACAGATACAACCGCTGTGGTGTCATTGATTTCGGTACTGGAGGAGTCAATGTCGGATAAGTCGAGGGTGTCGTTTTTGATGGTGGCATCAATGCGGTTGATGACCGACTCGCCTGCGGTTAATACTTCGTTGACGAAGATGCTGCGCTGCACTTTCTCTGCTTCTGTGTATAATTTGAAGATGGATAGAATCAGCAGAATAGAGGTGATGCCGACGATAAAAAACAATGAAATGATAATGCGCTTTTTCATGTTGTCTTAGGATAAGGTTCCCAAAAATTGTATGGTGTCAATGTGGTGGGTAAAATCGGATACTTTTCGTTGGTGCGTGGTTCCAAATGGATTGCATGTACAATTCAATTTGCTATGGGCAATGATGCACTCCAATTGGTCGCTATCGCGTTGTAAGATTGATTCCACTTGTTCTAATGTGTTGTAGTATTGGTAGTAGATGGCCGACACGGGGGGCGTGTAAGATTCGTTTTCTAATAGCAAAAAAGTGCCCGAATCCATGTAGTACAGTTTGTTGATGAGCCGAACGGCTTTCTGGTAGTCGAGGTTGTTGAGATATTGGTGATGGTCGGCGATGGGCTTGCTCACATCATTCAGCGTGCGCAAGAGCGGGACAAAGTCGTATTGCTCTGGCACAATAAGTTTGGTTACAGAGCGGCGGCTCATACCGAAGTAAAGGTAGATGTCGTTCGCCAAAGCGATGAGTTCGTCCGGCGTTTCCTGTCCGGTTAGCACGGCGACGCTGTGGGTGCTGCTGCGGATGATGTTTGGCAGGTGATTGAAATACTTCGTCAAGGTTTCGTGATTGTCTTCGGTACTGTCCGCTATGACGGCGTCGAAATGGGATAGCTTCGGCGCAAATTGGATGCGCTCGGCCCAACTAGGTTCGATGTCTGTCAGACATTGTGCAATGGCGGGCAGCAGGTGTTGGTTCGTGGAAGATAACTTGCCGAGATAATCATTGCCGCTGACCAGAACATGAAAGAAGTCGAAGAAATCTTCCAGCGGCACTTTGCCGCTGGAAATCACAGCTACTTTTTTATGTTGGTTGAATACCAGAGGCTGTTTTCCGTATTGGGTTGCGAATGCAAGAATGGCACTCTCCTCAAGTGCTTTCGCAATGAAAGAGAGTGCATTTTTAACAAAATAAGGCGTGAACCATGGATTTTGCGGATATTGGATTCGAATTGAGGATTCCAATGAGGCCAGCGTATCTGGTTCTTGGAGTCGTTTTCCTAATTGGATAAACGGTTGGCAATTTTCGAGTAAAGTGTTCATTATTTTACTTCGTCGCAAACGGTGCGCACGATGTTGCGGATTTCTTCTTCTGGAAACTCGCGGATGAAACCTTCATTTTGGAAATATTGAACCAGTTGGTGCGTTTCTGCAATGTCCTTAGCGGCAATGTCGCGAACTTCTTGCCAGGTACGAGTCTTGCGTGCTACGCCGTCTTTGATGGCTTGCATGGCGACGTCAGCAGCAACGGTCGGGAAGAGGTCGCTGTCCATCATGGTCGGCATAATGTGGTCTGCGCTGATGCCTTGACGCTCTGCGTAGTCGGCAATAGAATGTGCGGCACAGATAGCCATGCTGTCTGTGATCTTGCTGGCTGAAACTAATAAGGTGCCCTTCAAGATGGCTGGGAAACAAACGGAATTGTTGACTTGATTGGGAAAGTCGCCACGACCAGTGGCTACGATGTAGGCGCCTGCTTCTTTGGCTTTGTACGGATAGATTTCAGGTACTGGGTTGGCGCAAGCAAATACGATGGCTTTCTCGTTCATCAGAGATATCCATTCCGGCTTGATGGTGTCAGGACCTGGCTTAGATAGAGCAACGAGCACATCTGCACTTTGGAAAGCGATGCTGGGGTCTTCTACGCAATCCGGATTGGTGGATTGACAGAGTTCCCATTTGCGGTAGAAGCGCGGATCGGATTCAATATCGGCTCTGTTTTTGTGCAAAGTGCCTTTGGTGTCATAGATGATCATGTTCTCGGGTTTCACACCATCGGTAATCATCAGTCGGGCAATCGTGGTGTTGGCAGCGCCGGCACCATAGAGCACGACTTTGATGTCTTGCATTTTCTTATTGACGATTTTGAGGGCGTTGAGGAGTCCTGCCAAGGTGACGCATGCGGTGCCTTGGGCATCATCGTGCCAAACTGGAATGTCACAAGCTTCACGCAAGGTGTCCAATACGCGGTAGCAGTTGGGTTGGGAGATGTCTTCTAAGTTGATGGCGCCGAAGCTGTGCTGGACCATCTTGACGAAATCAATGATTTTGTCTGCTTGGTGAACACCGTTTTCATCGCGACTGTCAATGCAGAGAGGTACAGAGTCGACACCGCCCAGATATTTCATCAGCATGGCCTTGCCTTCCATGACGCCTAGGCCGCCTGGAGGGGTACAGTCGCCGTCGCCCAACACGCGCGTGCTGTCGCTGACTACCGCCACTAAGTTCGAACGGTTGCTCAAATAGAAAGACTGGTCATTGTCTTCTCGTATGGTTGTGGATACAGCAGATACGCCCGGAGTGTACCATACATTGAACCAGTTGAACCCGTAAATGGGCGCTTTGGGCAAGGTCTGCATTTTGCCGCCATAATAGGTGTGAGCGGCAATGGCCATTTTCTTATAAAACAAAGTTTTGGCTTTCGCTTTCTGTTCTTCCGTGAAATCTGCTGGAAACAGTTTTTCGATGTTGTCAAGAGTGAGTGTTTTTTCCATTGTATTTTTTCTTTTTATTAATTCAAATTGATTTTGCTAAAAGGTTGTGGCGAACCTGGAACCGGAATCTTTAGGACCCTGTGATACGGTTGACTCTTTTGGTGGCTAATTTCCAGATGAAGATGAAGAATATATAGAATCCAATGTTCAAGAGGATTGCCGTGTTGGTATTGGTGTTTTTAATTAAGTCTGTGTACATGAGGATGAAATCGTAGATGCCGTGCATAAGGACGGGGCAGATATATGCTAACAGCAGATACTCTTTCTTCTTCCAAGGTCTGAATTTGGCGAGGGCGAAGAAATAACCCATGATGATGGCGAAGAAGAAATGGGCGGGGACAGCAAATAGGGCGCGCCCAACGGCTGTTCCTAAACCGCCTTGTATAACATATCCTATGTTTTCTAATCCAGCAAATCCCAAACCTACGCAGGCGGCATATTCAATGCCGTCGTAGTATTCGTCAAATTCTGGTATGTTCCATATAAACCAGTATAAGAACAGCAATTTGCAAAACTCTTCCGGAATGGCAGCCTGACCGAATGCTTGGTAAAGCGCCTGCCCGAAATTGGAAGAAAAACTGCTGACTTCTGCAAAACTGAAAAACGTCAGCAATAAAATGTCGGCAAGACCAGCCAAAACTCCGGCCAAAAGCGCTTTTAGCAACTTTCCGACAGGCTCTTTCTGGTATTTGTCCTTCTTGTAGATATATAATAACAAGACAGCGACAGGGGCTAAGGAGGCGATTAATATGATACTCATAATTATAGTTTCATCCAATTGTCAAAGTCTTCAGCTGAAACAAGACCGAGGGCAAGGGCGGATTCTCGGAGAGTCAGTCCTTCGGCAAGGGCGTGCTGCGCAATCTTGGCTGCATTGTAATAGCCAATGTGCGGGTTCAGTTTGGTGACCAGCATCAATGAATTGTTGAGGTGCATGCTGATGCGCTCTTTGTTGGCAACAACCCCCTTCAGACAATGGTCATTGAAGGAGTTGATGACATCTGCAAGCAGACGCGATGATTGCAAAAGATTCCTGCCGATGAGAGGCATGAATACATTCAATTGCAAATGTCCTTGCATGGCGCCTGTTGTGATGGCAACGTCGTTGCCGATGACTTGACAGCATACTTGCGATAGTGCTTCGCATTGCGTAGGGTTGACTTTGCCCGGCATGATGGATGATCCTGGCTCGTTGGCAGGCAATATCACTTCGCCTAAACCGCAACGTGGACCGGAGTTGAGCAAACGGAAATCGTTGGCAATCTTCATCAAAGATACGGCCAAGCGCTTCAAACTGCCAGACATTTCTGCCATGGAGTCATGGGTGGCCATGGCTTCAAATTTGTTCGGCGTATTCGTAAACTCTAATCCTGTGATTTTGTTGATGTATTGCAGCGCGAGCTTGTCGTAACCTTCAGGCGCGTTTATGCCATTGCCGACAGCGGTGCCGCCAATAGGCAACTCCATAAGGTGCCGCATGCTGCAACGGATGGCCTCTAAGCCATGCTCCAATTGGGAAAGATGACCAGACAACTCTTGTCCGAGCGTCAGCGGCGTGGCGTCCATGAGATGGGTGCGACCAATTTTCTTGATGTCCGCAAATTCAGCAATTTTCTCGCGGTAGGTCTCCATAAGTCGCTCAATTGCCGGAATCGTGTGCGTGAGCAACATCTTGGTGGCTGCAATGCGCATGCCCGTGGGAAAGATGTCATTTGTGGATTGTGACTTGTTCACATCGTCGTTGGGCGACAAATAGAGTGGATAGTCGTCTAATTGTCCGCCGTGCATCTGATGTCCGCGGTGTGCAATCACTTCGTTGACATTCATATTAGTCTGAGTGCCAGAACCCGTCTGCCAAATGTGCAAAGGAAATTGATCGTCCCATTGACCCGCTAAGATTTCATCGCAAGTGGCCACGATGAGGTCGCGTTTGTCTGTTGGCAAAACGCCTAAGTCACAGTTGGCATAAGCCGCCGCTTTTTTTGCCGTCGTAATGCCGTAAATGATTTCAATGGGCATCTTCTTTTTGCCGATTACAAAATTTTCCATGGCACGCTGTGTTTGCGCACCCCATAATTTGTCGTTTTCTACTCTCATCTCACCGAGAGTGTCCTTTTCAATTCTATATTCCATTTTATTAATAATTTTCTGATCTCCCAATCCCCCTAGTCATAAAACCTCCATGTGATACCCAACTCAAAGTTTTGTCCTTGCATAGGATAATACGGAGTGGTGAAGTATTTATAACTGAAAAGACCTGCTATTATGTTGCCGGCTCTGAAATAGAAGGCGATACGTTCTACTTGCAGTGTGATATTCGCATTGAAGTACAGGTAGTTTCCAACTTTTGTTCTTTCTTGATAGTAGAATTGGTGTAGAAGTGGATTGTAGGCATCTGCAAAGTACAAGGTGTTGTACATGAGGTCGCCACCTATCTGAACACGAAGTCGGTTTTTAAATATTCGGAAGCAGTAGGCAGCATATAATTTTCCGGCAAATAAAGGCACGCGAACATAGGGCTGCGTGGAGTGCTGCAGCGACATGTTGACATCCATGTAAAAATTGTGAATGCGCAGAGGAGCGAAGGCGTTCAATTGGATGATGTTGATGCTCTTTTCCGCAACTTGCGGCGTGAAATTTTGGTTGATGAAAACATGGTGGTTGAGCATGAAGTAGTTGAAACTGACTTTGTAGTCGAATAGGGTCCAATAGGCACTCAATTTCAAATTGTTCTCCTTCTGCAAATCATTATACCATAAACTGTTGTTGCCAACATAATAAGAGTAGAAATAGTCAGGCGAAACGCGGTAGAAGTCAGCCTGCAATCCAATATAGTGTTTGTGCTTTCGGTTCAGTGCAAAGGTGGCGATGGCATGGGCGGTCGCATCGTTCTTGTTATAGCTCAAGAATGAATAATCAATGCTGCCGTAGATGTCCCACACTTTGAATAATCGGATGGATGTGCGGGCAAACAGCGTGAAAGAGTTGCCGATGTAGAATGGCATGTGCGCATTAACATACTCGTGGCGAATACCGCCGGCCAAACGGATGAAGTAGTTCTTGCTGCTTTGAGTGTCTAATGGCTCGAAGTTGGACCATTGCAGGGAGTTGATGATTTTGTAGTACTGCAAAGTGTCGTTGGTGGTGTCCGTGTTGATATAGTACCGGTCGTGGTAAAATGCGTTGTTTAGGTCTTGGTCGTAAAAGGTGCTCTTCAAATACTTGAATTGAAATGTGTGGGTCAGCGTACCGAAGTAGTGCCCTTTTTTGTCCTTGAAGTTGACGTACTGCATCATCTGCGCATCGTGCGTGTTGATGAGCGTAGAGGCGTTGCTGAAAAGCACATTGAAACTGCTGAGGTTGTTGGTGGCGTTCTCTTCACGCACGTTGCGATCGGCAAAACTATGATAATCTGCCAATCCGCCATTTTCAGAGAACTTGCCGTGATTGAGAATGTACGATGCTGTGATGCCGTAAATCTTGTTGGGCGTTTCATAATGGAAGATGAAGTCCAAGTTGAACTTGTTGGCACCCTGATGGATGAAATACCCCTTGTTGCTGTACCCGTCAAGATCAACAACAAACTCGCATTGGCGTATGCGTTGTGCGTGTGTGGCTTGGAAACTGTTTTCGCCGGAAATGCCGAAAGTGTAGGCCAAATTGGTGAAAGAAGTTTGGACATTGTAGTATTTCAAATCCTTTTGCTGCTTGAAATAGAGCTCGTAGGGGAGGGTAATCATTGAAAAACCAAGGTCATGCGCATAGTCGAAAATCATATTCTTGTGCGCTTGGCCGTCAATGCCCAATGACTGGTATATGTTTTTATTCTGCCACAGTGGGTCGTATTCTGCCGTATGGAAAATGGAGGTGTCAACGGGCGTGTAGTTCATCGGATGGAAAAAAATGGTGGGCAGCGCCGCCGTATAGACAGGCATAAATGCGGGCGAAATCGCCATAGCGGAATCAATGGTGCGCTCGCTGCCGAGGGCCGCCTCTTCTTGTGCTTGCAGTCCTCCTGAAAACAGAACCACGAGCAACCCTACAGCAAAAAGTAACCGATTGATATGTTGATAGATGCGCATTATTATGCCAATTTTGAAAACAAAGTGCAAATTTACATAAAAAATCCTTTTCCTCCCACCCAACTCCGTTTTCCACTAATTAAAATATATAATACACTATAATATAATGAAAATCAACTCCTTATTTTTTGCGCCACCTCGGACATGGGACAATGGTTTCAAGTTTCAAGTGCGGGGACTGCCCCAAAAATCAATGTCAACGTCAATGGTCAAAGTCTCAAAAGTAGAGAAGTAGAAAGGTATAAAAGTAGAAGGGAAACTCCCCAATGCTAACGGCTAATATCCAACATTTGTTGCAGTCAAAAAAACACTTTGGCACTATTCTTGCAATTTGCCCGCAGTATTTTTTTAATAAAGGAAAAAACATGAATCCAAACAATTTAACCATTAAAACCCAAGAGGTGATTTCGAATGCTCAAATGATTGCCATGCGCAATCAAAACCAGCAAATCGAACCCTTGCATTTTTTGAAATCTATGCTTGACATGGACGATAATGTGGTTCCGTTTTTGATGAAAAAGCAGGGCTGCAATCCTAAAACGATTGCCACGGTGGTTGACCGCGAAATCGGCAGATTGCCGAAAGTCACGGGTGGCGATTTCTATCTCGGCGGCAGTGCACAAACTGCTCTTTCCAAAGCGATCTTGTTCTGTCAGGATGCGGGTGATGAGTTTGTCTCTTTGGAACATCTGCTCTATGGCGTTTTTTCTGCAAGTGATACGGCTTCTCGTATCTTGAAAGATGCAGGCATGACGGAGAAAGGATTGAAGAGCGCCATCGACGAACTGCACAAGGGCAGCAAGGTGACGAGCGCCACCAATGAGGAAACCTATAATGCTCTCAATAAGTATGCTCGCAATCTCAACGATATGGCGCGCAAGGGCAAACTCGACCCTGTCATTGGTCGTGATGACGAGATTCGACGTGTGCTTCAAATTCTTTCTCGCCGTACAAAAAACAATCCTATCCTCATTGGTGAGGCCGGCGTCGGCAAAACCGCTATTGCGGAAGGCCTTGCCCAACGATTGATTAGTGGGGATATTCCTGAAAATTTGAAAACGAAAAAACTCTATTCCCTTGATATGGGCGCCTTGATTGCGGGTGCAAAATATAAGGGCGAATTTGAGGAACGTCTTAAAAGCGTCATTAACGAAGTGGTACAGTCAGACGGCGAAATCATCCTTTTTATCGATGAAATCCATACCCTGGTGGGCGCTGGCGCATCGGGTGAAGGAGCAATGGATGCTGCCAATATCCTCAAACCAGCCTTGGCCCGTGGTGAACTGCGCTCTATTGGCGCTACGACCTTGGACGAGTATCAGAAATATTTTGAAAAGGATAAGGCACTTGAACGTCGCTTTCAACCAGTTAAGATTGAAGAACCCGACAAATACAACGCGATTTCTATCTTGCGTGGTTTGAAAGAACGCTATGAGAACCATCACCAAGTCAAGATTTTGGACGAAGCAATCATCGCCGCTGTCGAACTCTCTATGCGCTACATCGGTGACCGCTTTTTGCCCGACAAGGCCATCGACTTGATTGACGAGGCCGCCGCCAAATTGAAACTCGAAATCAATTCTGTTCCTGAAGAACTGGATGAGGTTGAACATAAAATCAGTCAGCTCGAAATTGAACGCGAAGCCATTAAACGTGAAAATCCTGAGGATAAAAAGGTGGAAAACCTGAGCAAAACTATTGCGGAATTGCAAGAGAAAAGAAACTCTATTTCAACAAAATGGCGCAGCGAAAAGGATATCATGGACCAAATCCAGCATTGTAAAGATGATATCGAAAATTATAAGCTGGAAGCCGCAAATGAAGAACGCCAAGGCAATTATGGCCGCGTGGCGGAACTCCGCTATGGTTTGATTAAGGATAATGAAGATAAAATCGTTCAACTGCAGAAAGATTTGGAGAACCTTCAAGGTGAAAATGCACTGATTGATGAGAAAGTCGGTGCCGACGATATTGCTGAGGTTGTGGCCCGCTGGACCGGCATTCCAGTGACGAAGATGCTGCAAAGCGAAAAGTCCAAGTTGCTGCACCTGGAAGAAGAACTCCATAAACGTGTCATTGGGCAGGATGAGGCCATTGGCGCCGTGTCAGACGCTATTCGTCGCAGTCGTGCTGGCTTGCAAGACGCGAAACGCCCGATTGGCTCATTTATCTTTATGGGCACAACCGGTGTCGGTAAAACTGAACTTGCTAAAGCCCTTGCTGAGTACTTGTTCAATACAGAGGATGCGATGATTCGTTTCGACATGAGCGAGTTTCAGGAGTCGTACTCCGTTTCCCGACTCATTGGCTCGCCTCCGGGCTATGTGGGCTATGATGAAGGTGGTCAACTCACAGAAAAAGTCCGCCGCAAACCCTATTCTGTGATTTTGTTCGATGAGATTGAGAAAGCCCATCCTGACGTATTCAATGTCTTGCTCCAAGTGCTTGACGATGGCCGCCTGACCGATAACAAGGGTAGAGTGGCAGATTTTAAGAATACAATCATCATCATGACCTCCAACTTGGGTTCTAACATTATCCAAGACAATTATTCTGATAGAACGGAATTTTCTGATACTGAGGTTTTTGAAAGAACGAAAGCCGAGGTTGCAGACTTGATGAAAAAGACACTCAAACCCGAATTCATCAATCGTATTGACGAAATTGTGATGTTCCAGCCGCTTTCAAAACGCGAGATCAAATCCATTATTGGTTTGCAAATCGAACAATTGGGCGGATTGCTCTCCCAACGCAATATCAAAGTGGAATTCAGTCGGTATGCTTTGGATTTGCTGGCAGACCTTGGGTATGACCCTGTGTATGGCGCCCGTCCGCTGAAACGCGTGATACAGAAGCAAATTCTCAACGAATTGTCTAAAGTTATTTTAGCAGACGATATTGACCACGATTGCACGATAGTGGTGGATTCTA
>JAKSMD010000049.1 GCA_024400815.1 Bacteroidales bacterium
TCCGGATACGGCAATGTGCCCGCCTCCACCTTCTCTAATTTCGAATACACCATTCCCACCAATGCGGAAGGCAACCTCAACAGCTCGCACATCGTCCTCGACGGCAGCGAGACCATCACCATCCCAGCCGGCACCTACGACTTCTGCATCTGCAATCCCCTTCCCGGTGACGCCATGTGGATTATCGGCGGCGAGTGGGGCGTCAAAAACGACTATCTCTTCGAAGATGGCAAAACCTATCACTTCCTCATCACCCACGATGCCACCCAAGACTACGCCATCGTAACCATCGCCAACACCTCCGGCGGCACCATCACCGCTTCCGCCGACACGCTGAACTTCGGCGGCGTGGTCCTCAACAATTCTGCTACACTGAGCGTCAACATCTCCCTGTTCGGCACCAACTCCGCAAGCGCAACCACCGCGGCACCTTTCAGCATCTCCTTGGACGGCAACAACTTTTCCACCCAAGTCAGCCATATCCAGCACGGCGACAATCTTATTGTCAAATACACGCCCACAACCGACGGCAGCATCGACAATAGCACTGTCTTGCTCACCGCCGACACGCTCTCTGCCACCATCGTCCTCACCGGACTCGGCGTAGATTGCGAGCACACCTCCCTGCCCTTCTTCGAGAACTGCGACTACTTCTCTCCCTGCTGGCAATACTATAACGAAAGCACCTCCAACACGAACGAAATCGGCCCCATCAATAATGAAGGATATGGCAACATCTTCCATTTCAGTTCTATGCTGCCAGCCAACAATTTCAACCAATATCTGATTTCCCCACTGCTGACGAGCACTGGACCAATCATCTTCAAATTCGACTATTGGGACACCGACTTGGGAAGAGAGCAATTCCAGGTGGGCTATTCCACCACCAACGACAATCCCACATCCTTCAACTGGGAAACTCAAACCACCTCCAGCGCCTCCGTTCAGAATTACGAAACAGTGTTGCCCGCCAACACAAAATTTGTAGCCATCAAATATCTTTCTAACGATATGTTCTACCTTTATCTCGATAACTTCTCCATCCAAGTCATTCCGACTGAGCCCACCATCACCGCCAGCCAGGAAAATTTGAACTTCGGCACTGTGGGCGTCGGCACGGCTCGCACCTTGGCACTGCCCATCCGCGCCTATTCGCTCACCGACGACATCAGCATCAACGCCAACGCTCCGTTCTCCGTTTCCACCGACAACCTCAACTTCGGTTCTATTGCGACACTCGCCCACAACAATCTGGTTACAGAAGATACCCTCTATGTGAGATTCCAACCAACCACGTCGGGCAGCAGCAACAGCACCATCACCCTCTCCTCTGCAAACGCCACGGATTTGCAGATTGCCGTTTCCGGCACCGGCGTTGAATGCCAAACGATTAACCAGCTGCCCTGGAACGAGGATTTCGAAGGCGCCACCTTCCCGCCAATCTGCTGGGAAATTGTCAGCGAGACGCCCAATTATACTTGGTCTCCTTATACATACGGCAGCACCTGGGCCTCCTGCAAGGGATTGGAAGACGACCGCACCGAGAGACTCATCACTCCGAACTTCGATTTATCCCAGTTCACAGACAGTCTCACCCTCGCTTTCGACTTCATCAGCTTCTATGCCTACATCGAGCACGAATATGTCGATCTGAAAATCTACGCCAGCACCGACGGTGGCAACACCTTCACTGACGAACCGATTTGGACGCTGAGCGACTTTGGCGTATTCACCGACCAGCAAAGCACGCACGCCACGATGGATGTGAGCTCATTGGCAGGACAATCCAACGTGAAGTTTGCCTTCAGTTACGAAGGAGCCGTTTGCCAAGTTCTCATTGACAACGTCAACCTTTACCACGGCGCAAGTCCAGTCTCCGTCGCAGAGTTCGACGGTCTGCAGGCAAGCATCTTCCCGAACCCCGCCCGTGACATCCTGCACATTCAAACCGCCGCGTCCATCTCACGCATCGAGGTTTTCAATCTGGCAGGTCAGCACATTGCCACGCACGGAGCCAACGATAACAATATCCAACTGAGCACCAGCGCCTGGGTCCCCGGCATTTACCTGCTCAAAATCCACACCACGGAAGGAATTGTTAATCGGAAGGTCGTTATTGCACGTTAATATAATGAAACATCTATTAAAATTGATATTGTTGTTCTGCTGTTTCACCTGCTGCCACGCCGTCGCGCAGCAAGGGGACAGTTGTCGCCATTCATTGTCCGCATTCAACTCATACCTTTTGGAGCGGAGTCTCAGCCATAACATTCAGACAATGTGCACACCGCATTTTCTACTCTCACAACCGTCATTTTTAGATTTGATGACACGGAAGACTTTTGAAGACAAAGGCGTTTTCACTCCGACAAAGCAGACACAACGCATTCATAATTTCCTACCCGTCGCCAACGACAGCACCGCCGTGAAAGAGATTTATTTTCCCACGGAGCGATACAAGCACTGCTATTGAACGTTGAGGCGACGCGGCGCGCCACGTCTCTACAATTCCCGAATCGCGACGCGTATCCACCGTCCCCATCGCGCCACATACCCGACAATCATACACATTTGTCTAAATATTTTACAGCATCGGCTCTCCTGGATTTTTATAACAACCTATAAATCAATTTTGTAAAACATTTGGCACGGTATTGGTTTTCATCAGGTCGTTTTTATTAAAACCTACGATTATGATACGATTAGACAACATTACCAAGAGTTTCTGCACCGACACGGTGGAAACGAAAGCATTGCAAGGCGTCAGTTTGGAAATCAACGCAGGTGAGTTTGTCGCCGTGATGGGGCCTTCCGGTTGCGGCAAGACCACCCTTTTGCAGATTTTGGGGCTGCTCGACAATCCCACAGAGGGACAATATCTTTTAAAAGGCCAAGAGGTTGGCGCATTGAAAGAGAACCAGCGCACACGTCTGCGCCGCGGCAACATCGGCTTTGTGTTCCAGAACTTCAATCTGCTTGACGACCTGACCGTTTATGAGAATGTGGAACTGCCATTGCGCTATCTCAAAATGGGAGCCAAAGAGCGCAAGCAATTGGTAGAGGAGGTTTTGGACAAGCTGAATATGACGACCCGTGCCAAGCACTATCCGCAGCAGTTGTCGGGCGGACAACAGCAGCGTGTGGCCGTGGCCCGCGCCGTGGTGGCCAAACCCAAGCTCATCCTCGCCGACGAGCCGACCGGCAACCTCGACAGTTCCAACGGCGCCGAGGTTATGCGCCTGCTCACCGACGTGAACCGCGATGGTGCCACCATCGTGATGGTCACGCACTCGCAGCACGACGCCGCCTTCGCCCATCGCATCATTCATCTCTTTGATGGTAAAATTGTGGAGGAATAGCTATGAAAAGAGGCAAACAACACGTACGCTGGATAACCGCGTTCAACATCTTCGGCCTCAGCTTGGCTTTGGCCACCTTCACCATCATTATGATGGTGCAGTATTTTGAAAGAAACTATGACAAAACCTATCCCGACGCGGAACGGATTTACGATGTCGGCATGTGGCAATCAAATATTTTCTTCACTGAAAAATTATTGTGCAAACCTATAGACATCAAAATTTTGTCGGGCGCTGACGAACTTTACCCAGAGAAAGAATTGAAATGTCCATTTTCTGAAGTAGAAGAGGTCTGCATTATGCGAGATAAAGGATATGGCCGAGATCACTATTCTGCTTTAGATAATCCCGAAGTTGACACCTTGCTGACTATGCAAGTGGCAACGCCTTCTGTATTTCAATTCTTTGGTTTGAAAATCAAAGCAGGCAGTACGGAAAAGTTCCCGCAGGAGAATACAGTAGCCATCTCGGAATGGTTAGCCAAACTTTTATTTCCAAAAGAGTCGGCCATTGGGAAGAAAATACTTCGACAAAGCACAAATATTTGGGGCAGATACTACTTGCCTCTACCAAAACAAAATGACACCCTGACCGTCATTGCCGTATATGAAGATTTACCGCAAAACGCTTCCCTTTCTCAATACGGGCTGATTCGTTGTTATCAGCCAAAAGAAACAATGGATCATATTTATCTAAAATTGAAAAATTCGATTGATAAAAAGCAACTGGAAGAAAAAATGTTTGCTCAATATCAAGAACGCTACCACGCCTTTTGGGACCACATCGACACCACCGGAGACGAAGACTTAGACGACGAGGAATATTTTTTGAAATATCACGATGCTCCCAGCGATTGCGATTCCATTGTATTGACCAACCTCCACGACAACTTCAAAGCACAAGGATTTCCCTGGACAAAAGAAGATTCAAGTGCTGATAAATCATCCAAGATGATTTTTGCTTTCGGCATTGTGATATTACTGGTGGCGTTCCTCAATTTCAGCAACTTCGCTGTGGCGGCGGTTCCTTTTAAATTGCGCGAAACCAACATCAAAAAAGTACTGGGCCGCACCAATGGACAACTCCGAGCCACGCTGTTTGGTGAATTGATGGCTTTAGTGGCCATCGCCTATCTCATCGCATTGGGCATCGTGCAGCTTTGCGCCATCACCGACTTTATTCCTTTTATTGATATCAGCTTGAAATTGCAGGACAATATTCCCGTCTTGGGCTGGATAACTTTGACCGTGTTCATCATCGCCTTGTTGTCATCGCTCTATCCGATGTTTTACAGCACGTCGGCTTCCCGTATGCGCACGGCCTTGCAGAACAGTCTGTCCGCACCACACAAGCACAGCCGTTGGCGCAAGTTGTTACTGTGGCTGAACACTACACCTTCCACCATCGTACAGTTTTTCAGTACCTTTTTCATTGTGATATTCTTGCTGTTAGTCTGGGTGCAGAACCACGAAATGAAGACTGAAGATGTGGGCTTCACCACCGAAAACATTTACGTCACTCATTACAGATTTACGGGTAAACTTTCTACCGACCCAGACACCATCACCGTAGGTCAAAATCGCGCGCCATCAATTCAAAAAATCCAACAGCTGGAGAAGGCACTGACCTCCATTTCTGGAGTAAATGAGTTGACTTGGGCTACTAATCCGGTGATGGGTATAGGTAATGTATTTATGGGGCGAGGTTTGCATGTCGGTGATTCCGTTATTCCTTTTGAATGCCGTGCGATAGCAGAAAACTTTTTCGACTTCTTTAACATAAAGATGAAAAGCGGGAAAGTCTATGACGAAAAAATTGCCAATCAGAATGCGGAGAACAGTAAAACACGCGCAACAGTTTACGGGGATACTTTATGTTTTGTACTCAATGAATCCGCATTGAAAGAACATCCGTGTCTGCAAAGTGCCGATGTACGAACCCAAGCAGGTGTTAGCGGCGTAGTGTGCGACTTCCACAACCAACCCTTGCAACACGAGATTGAATCGAACATTTACCTTATTGACAAAGTTGATTTGAACTTTGGAAACCCTTACCTCTATGTTAAATTGGAAAATGACAATTTGCAGGAGCTGTTGCCCAAGATGGAGAAGGCCATAGAAGCCGCGGGATTCCATTGGGAGCTGTTTGAGCCATTCACCTCTTTGTCGGATGACATTAACAAGGAATATGAAAAAGAGGACGAATTTGCAAAGTTAGTACTGCTGTTCAGCGCGGTGATTTTGGTCGTAACCTTGGTGGGCGTGTTAGGATTGGTTATGTTAGACGGGCACTATCGCCGTAAGGAGCTTAGCTTGCGCCGTGTGTATGGCGCCACATCCGGGAAAATACTCTGGAAACTGATGCGCCGCTACCTCTTAACCTGTGTGGTATGCTTTGCCTTGGCCGCCCCGTTGGCATTGGAGCTGTTTAAGAAGTGGCAGGGGAACTTCGCCTTCAAATGCGACATTCCGGTTTGGGTCTTCATTGCCACCTTCGCCGGCATCACCCTGCTGACCGTCTTTCTCGTCCTGCTGCAAAGTCTGCGGGTGTTGCGCACCAACCCCGCCGAAGTGCTGCATTGCGAGTAATCGGTATTGATTTTTACTATTTTTGCGCTCGATTCAAATTCGCTATTATGAAAAAATCAGGAACGCTCCTCATCCTAGATGACAACCGCAACGTATTGACCGCCTTGAAGATATTGTTAAAGGACGTGTTTGACAATGTCATCACTCTGCCCTCACCCATCACGCTGATGCGGCAACTTGAAGAGCAACGGGCCGACGTCGTCCTTCTGGACATGAACTTCTCCGCCGGACTGAACACCGGAAACGAGGGACTTTTCTACCTGCGCGAAATCAAAAGCCGCTATCCGGAACTGCCCGTGGTGCTTTTCACTGCGTACGCCGACATCAGCCTGGCGGTGGAAGGAATGAAAGAGGGCGCTGCCGACTTCGTGGTCAAGCCATGGGACAACGACAAGCTCATCGCCACGTTGGTCAATGCCGTGCAGCGCAGCAAGCCGTCGTCCAAAGCAGGCTCGTCCCAAACGTCGGAGACTTTCTGGGGCGTGAGTGCCGCGATGCAGGAACTGAAAATGCTGGTGGAGAAGATTGCGCCCACAGACGCATCCATCCTGATTACAGGCGAGAACGGCATCGGCAAAACCTTGTTAGCCAAGGAAATCCATCGGCTGTCCGCCTACCGTTCCAAGCCATTGGTCACGGTCGATCTCGGCTCCGTTGCCGAATCGCTGTTCGAGAGCGAACTGTTCGGGCACGTCAAAGGAGCCTTCACAGATGCCAAGTCCGACCGTGTCGGCAAATTGGAAGAAGCCAACGACACGACGTTGTTCTTGGACGAAATCGGCAACTTGGCTCTTCCTCAGCAGGCCAAACTGCTGACTGCCATTCAGAATAGAATCATCACCCGAGTGGGGAGCAACAAACCGCTGAACGTGAATTTCAGGCTGGTTTGTGCCACTAATCAGCCATTAGATGAGAAGGTCATTCGCGGAGAATTCCGCGAAGACCTTTTTTACCGTATAAACACTATCCAATTAGAAATTCCACCTTTGCGCCGCCGAGCCGAGGACATTCTTCCCTTGGCGCACCTCTTTTTGCAGAAGTTTGCGGACAAATATCACAAAAACGGACTTGTCTTTTCGACTGCTGCCCAGCAAAAGCTGTTGCAGCATCCGTGGTACGGCAATGTTCGAGAACTGGAGCACTGCATAGAGCAAGCGGTGATTATGTGCAACGGCAACGACGTGGCAGGCAGCGACATCCGCCTGCAAACACTGGCCAAGTCCAAACCGGCTTCCGACATCACCACCTTGGAAGAGATGGAAATCGAGTTGATACGAAAATCCATCGATAAGAACCACGGCAACCTGTCGGCGGTGGCCAACGAGTTGGGCATTACGCGACAGACCTTATACAACAAAATGAAAAAATTCGAGCTATGAAGTGGATTATTCCTCTACTGATAATGGGTTGGGGTGCGTCAGTTTGTTGGCTGCTCCGCCAGAACCGGCGCGGCACCGAGCGCTTGAAGTTTATGCTGAATGCCGTTTCCAGCGGCGACTACAGCTTCGCCTTCCGCTCGCAAAGTCCCTGGAAGCGAGACCGCCAGACCGTTGAGAATCTCAACCAGGTAGCGGCGCTCTTAGCCAAGGCGCGGCAGGAGACTATCGACAAAGAGCGGCACTACGCCCGCATCCTCGACAATCTGCACGCCGGCATCGTGGCCTACGACGAACAGGGCTATGTCTATCAGACCAACAACGAAGCGCTGCGTCTGTTGGGTCTGCCCGTGCTCACGCATTTGTGCCAGCTCACCACCGTAAGAGCAGACCTGCCCGAACTATTGCAAACCGCTGTCTCTGGAGGCAATGCAGCCGTCACCTTCCGCAGCGACAAAGGTCCGGTGCGACTTTCCCTGCGCTTCTCGCAAAGCTGCATTCAAGACCGCAACATCCGCGTGGTCACGCTCACTGACATCAGCAACGACCTCAATGACCAGGAAATCGACTCGTGGGTGACTCTCACCCGCGTACTGACGCACGAGATTATGAACGCCATCGGACCCATCTGCTCGCTGAGCGAAAGTCTGATGCGTCACATTCCCGAAGAAGATACGGAATTGCAGAGCGGACTCGAAGCCATCCGTGACACCAGCCAAGGACTGGTCGGCTTTGTAAGCTCCTACCGACAGTTTACGCACCTGCCCGTACCCAAGCCCTCACCATTCTATGTCAAGGAGTGCGTAGCGCGCAATTTGCAGCTGCTGCGAAGCAACAGGGTTGCCCAAAACATTGAGTTCCAATGTCAAATCACGCCCGATGATTTGCTCGTCTATGCTGACCAATCGCTCATCAGTCAGGTGCTCTACAACCTGTTGATGAACGCAGTACAGGCCATTGGCGACAAGCCTGACGGGAAAATCGAGGTTTGCGCTTTCCAGAACGATAATGAAGATGTAGTCGTTGAAATCAGCGACAACGGCGCTATTATCACGCCCGAGTTGGAAGAGCGCATCTTCGTGCCGTTTTTCACCACCAAAAAGAGCGGTATGGGTGTCGGACTGAGCTTGTCGAGACAGATTATGCGCCTCTCGGGCGGCACGCTGACCTTGCGCACACACCCGCAAACCACCTTCGTGCTGACGTTCGGAAGGTGAAAAATGTTTCCATCATTCTGTTCTACCGACAAGCTTTACCTAAACGGAGCATTGAAAAAAACTCGTCTTTCAATACAATAATTCTATCCGTCAATGCGTTACTATAACCGTTTTTGCAAATTTGGCAATGTAAATAAAGCGATCGCGACAAATCCCCCAATATTTTAAACCAAAACCCAATTATTATGAATCGTTACACAATTTCAATGTTGGTCGCACTGCTATTGGCGACCTTCTGTGCGTTTGGACAGACGCACAATCCCAACGACAAACTTCCGTTGGACCCGCTGATCACCACGGGCAAACTGCCCTGCGGGCTGACCTACTTCATCCAGCATAACGAGAAACCCGAAAACCGCGCCGTCTTCTTTCTCGCAGTGGATGCCGGTGCCGTGCTCGAAACAGATGATGAAGCCGGTTTGGCGCATTTTACCGAGCATCTCGGCTTCAATGGCACCAAACAGTTTCCGGGCAACTCATTGGTAGATAAATTGGAACAAAAGGGTATCTATTTCGGTGGCGACATCAACGCCTCCACCGGTTATGATGCCACGAGGTACTATGTGGTACTTCCCACTGACGACAGCACGATGTTCGATATGGGCCTGCAAATCCTTGACGGCTGGGCCTTCGGTATGTTGATGACCGATAGTGAAATCGACAAGGAACGCGGTGTCATCATTGAGGAATGGCGCACCTATCTGGGTGCCGACGAACGTCTGCAACGCAAAACAATGCCCATTCTCCTCAAAGGATCCCGCTACCCCCACCACGACGTGATTGGCACACTCGAAAATCTGCAGAACTTCAAATATGAAACGGTTCGCGGCTTCTATAAAAAATGGTATCGTCCGGAAAACATGGCCATCGTCGTTGTCGGCGATATCGATGTAGCAGATATGGAGAAGCGCATCAAGGACTTCTTTACGATGAATGACAAACCGGCCACAGCATTTGAACGGCCCATCAAGAGCATTCCCGACAATGTTGAGCCACTTATCGCCATTGCCACCGATCCAGAAGCCACGGAAACCACTGTGGAACTGAACTTCAAGCACGCCCCCACCCCAGACCAAACCTACGCCGACTTCCGAGAAAACATCAAGCGCTCGCTGTACAGCCGAATGCTGAAAGCGCGTATCGATGAATTGGGCAAGAAGAAAAACTCTCCCTTCAACTATGGATATTCCTATTTTGGCAGCTACTGGTCAGAAGCCAATGCCGCATTCAGCCATTATTATGAGGCGAAAGACGGCAAAGGATTGACAACCTTGGAACTGCTGCTCACAGAGTTGCGTCGCGTACAGCAGCACGGCTTTACCGCCACCGAGCTAACCCGTGCCAAAGATGCCTTGCTTACGGACTACGAAAACCAAGCTAAGGAGGTTGGCAAAATGGCTTCCCAATGGAGATGTTATTCCATTGCCAGTTATTTCCTTGAAGAAGGCACTTCGCTCACTTCCGACTCTCTGGACGTTGTGCTGGCCAAGGAATACCTCCCCGGCATCACATTGGACGAAATCAACGCCATCTCCAAAGAGTGGATCCACGATGACAATATAACCATTGCCATCACGATGCCCGAGACCAAAGGCGTGAAGGTGCCCACGGAAAAACAGGTCCTGGACTTGCTGAACAAATGCAAGAAGATGAACACCACTCCATATATAGATGATGTTAATGAATTGCCTTTCTTGGTGAAAGAACCAAAAGCAGGCAAGGTGGTATCTAATACGCATAACGAAAAGTATGACTGTACAGAAATTACTTTGAGCAATGGTGTTAAAGTGTTTTTGAAAAATACTGATTTTCAGAATGATGAGATTCAACTTTTGGCATACGGTCAGGGCGGAACCTCACAGTATCCTGACAATCAGGTGCTGAATGCCAACAATGCCGCCCGCGTCATCAGCGATTGTGGTATTGGCAACTATTCACCTACCGACCTCGACAAGTTCAAAAAAGGGAAAAGTTTTGGCGTTTGGCCATTTATCAACTCGCTTTCCGAAGGTATTTCAGCATATAGTACCGTGCGCGACGTGGAGTATATGCTCCAACACGTGTATATGGTATTTGAAGCGCCTCGCAAAGATGCCGAAGTCTTTGAACGCAAATGTGCCGAATGGCGCGACCAAGCCAAGCTGATTCCAAATTCTCCGGATTATCAGTTTGCTATTAATTTTTACAATGACCGTTATCCTGACAATAAACGTGGTTATGCGATGCTGACCGAAAAGATGATCTCTCAGTTGAAATTGGATGAGATGTACAGAATCTACAAAGAGCGTTTTACCAATGCTGCTGATTTTATTTTCGCCATAGTGGGCAATATCGACGAAACGACTCTTATTCCTATGATAGAAAAATATATCGGTGGACTTCCTACTTCCGACAAACGCGAAAAATACGTGGACCGCATGCCTGAGTTTGCAAAAGGTCAGATTAACGACGTTTTCAAGATGGGTTTGGCCGACAAAGCTAAAGTGGGCATTGCCACCTGTCTGCCGTTCGAGTATTCGGAGCGCAACATCATGGCTGTCCAAATATTGAACGGCATTGTAGATATCAAGCTTACGGAAGTTATTCGCGAGAAAATGAGTGGTACTTACGGCACCTATTTCTCTTTATCAGCCGATAAAGATCCGAGACCATTGACAAATATGTACATCCAGATGGGCTGCGAACCCGAGCGCGTGGAAGAACTGACCAACGCTATTTGGACAGAAATTGACAAGATTATTCAGAACGGTCCGGAACAGGTCGATTTGGACAAGGTGAAGGAACAACTGACGCGTGATTATGAGGTGTCCATGAAACGCAACACTACCTGGACTTCAGGCATTGCTATAGAAAATTTATATGGGGATCCTTTCTATTCACTTGAAGAATACAAAAAGTTGGTCAACAGCTTCACCCTTGACGACATCCAGCAGATTGCCCGCTACATGAGACACGACGAGTTTGTGCGCTGCGTGCTACTGCCCGGAAAATAGATTTTCGTACATTTGGAGACGGTGCACTGCACCGTCTCTTCCGTTTTATAACCATAAGAAAAAATTTCTAAGATTTTCGTGTTATAAAATGCACTTCTCGTTGTCTAACGATTGATTTTTAAAAATTCACTTGAAAGATGAGCATCAAGGAACAATTATTTGTGGATCTTTTGGAAAAAAGCAAAAGCACTATTTACACCGTGTGCTATTTGTTTACCAATGACAGGGATGAAGTGCAGGATTTGTTTCAGGAAATTCTCATACGGCTGTGGAACGGTTTCGACAGTTTTGAGAAGAGAAGCGATTGGAACACCTGGGTCTATCGGGTTGCAATGAACACGGCACTGAATGAAGAAAAGCGCAAAACGCGTCGTCCAATTACTCTACCCATCACATTGGAAATCAACCCGTATGACGAAACGGCTGCTTCAGACGGGCAGATTACGGAGCTGCACCGGCGAATCCGCTCACTTGAATTGTTTGAGCGCGCTTTAGTGATGTTGTGGCTGGAAGACCTGTCATACGATGAAATTGCCGCCATAGTGGGGATTTCTCCACAAAATGTCGGTGTCAGACTGATGCGCATCAAAAAGAAGCTAATCAAAATGAGTAACACACAAAATCAATAAATTATGGAAAACATAGAATCACAAGAGGCTTCCGCACAGTTGGAAGAACTGAAAAAACAATATAATCATTTGCAAAACCGATTTTCCAAGCGCAAAGTCATACAGGAGGGTTCGTTGGAAGAGGCCGCCAACAAGCAAATCGCATATTTCAAAAAAAACAGAGTGATGCTCGTCATCGCTTATTTGCTGGCGATGGTAATCAGTGTGTATGTCCTTCAATTTGTCAAACATTTATCAATATGGATTAGCATCAGTTTGTGTTTGACCCTATTAGCTTCATTATTGGTAGAACTCAAACTTCACAGCAGCATCGTCCATCTGCCCAATGACAATGCGGATTTGCTCACCTTTGCCAAAGAAATGCGGAAAATGAAATTGGGCTATACTCTTTTTTACCTCGCGGTTGGCATAATTCTTCTGCTTTGGTTTATATTATTGATAAGTAATTTTCGCACAAAAACTGATTTTCAATCATTTCTGACATGTTTAGTTTTGATAGGACTGCCCCTAATATTAGCGATAGTGGGTTATGAGATTTATCGATGGCGCAAAATCAGTCGTGTAGTCGATCAGATAGAAAAGCAGCCATTGAAAATCAACCGCACGGTGATTGTTCTCGGAGGCATCACCATCCTGGCAGTCGTATTAGGATTGCTTTTCAAACTGATGTTGAAGTCTATTTTTGCGAATTGGATTTTATTTATTGGAATGTTTTTGGGAGCGGCATTTATTATTGCGATGGCAATAGATGTGGTAAAACGCGGCATTTGGAAATCCATCGTGATATGTAGTGCCATCTTTCTTATTCTCCTATCATTCAGTATCCTGTTTATGATATTACGAATGCCATTCTTCCAATTGATGTTGCCATTATCCGCCGTGTTTCTTTTGATTGTCGTTATTTTGGTTTTCACCCCTCAGAAGAACAAATGATGCAACGCACAATGTAGAGACGGTGCAGTGCACCGTCTCTACCTGATTTTCAACAATTTTCTCCTCCACCACCCAAGCATCGCTCCATTTTTCACGTTACTTATAGTATAACGCAAAAACCAAACCTATGAAAAAGTTTACATTTATCATCATCTTGTTAGCCGTCGTGCTGGCTGTTGGCGCGCAGAAACGCCCCAAAGCAATCGTCAAACTGGAAAAGCAGTTGGTCGGTAAGTTTGTCGAAATTCCCGCTGGGCATTATACGGAGGTTGTCTATAATGATACAAGACAGGTCGTCTCCAAAAAGGAGTACACCTTTTCTACCTTTTATATGCTTTCTTCAGAAGTTACCAACAAAGCATACGGTGCTTTCTTGGAGGACCTTCAGGCGCAAGGTCGCACGGCCGACTATGAAGTGGCAAGAGTTCTCAAGGAAAACAATCCTAAGTTATCCGTTTCTGGAATTATAACAGAAATGTCACCTCTCAAAGTGGACACATTCGAGTATTTCAAACATCCAGCATACGCTCTATATCCTGTTGTTGAAATCAGTTACGAAGGCGCGATCCTTTTCTGTCATTGGCTCAACGAGAAGTTGGGAGATGCAGGATTTGAGTATATGCTGCCCACCAAGGCGCAGTGGCAGTATGCCGCACGCGGAGGAGGTCACAATTGGGATCCCTATCCTTGGGGTGGTCCTTTTCTCACAAATAGGAACGGATATCCTCTGTGTAATTACAAAAGAGTTGGTGACGAGAGCATCACAATGAAAGATAGTGTCTTAACCGTTGTAGATAAAAATGATCTCATTCCCGCCTTGCACGATTTCGCCTTTTGGATTTGTCCAGCCGCATCCTTCTATCCAAACAACTACGGTCTGTACAATATGAGTGGCAATGTGGCCGAGATGGTTGAGGAAAAGGGTATCGCCTTAGGTGGCAGTTATGCAGACCCTGGCTACGACGTCCGCATCCAAAGTGAACAGCAATATACAGCACCATCACAGAAGATCGGTTTCCGTGTGATCGCCGTGCCGAAAAGGTAGAGATGTGGCGCACCGAGGCCACTGAAAAAAGTGGAAACGCTTAGATTTAAGTCTCAGAGAATTTAATATTTATGTGGTGTGCCAAGTCTGGATTCAAAGAAAACGACCTCATTAAGATGCCGTTTTTAAAAAATCGGTTGTTTTTCAGCAAGTTCTGCGCGCACCATTCCGCAAGCGACCGCAGGGAGCGCAGCGGAATCTATTTTATAATAAGTTTTTACCTTAAAAATAGTCAACTATATACTTGTTGATCCGAATATTTTGATTTTATTATGATTTGGGCGGCCCGGCACCACCTACCCGCAATCCAACGCAGTGCCGTCGGGCTGTGCACTAACTCGCTGCCCACCCACACCATCACTCATTATTCATTGTTCATTATTCATTATTCATTATCCCACGCACGCTCGTAAATGTGCTCCCATCCCTGCCGCGGTCCCACATAGCATAGACCGTAGGCCTTATTTGTTTCAGATTTGCTTTTATTTGCTCCTCCGATAGGCGGCGACAGCACGTTTAGTTCTTCGGCGCAAGCCATCCCGCGCCGCCACCACCGCAGCTCACCATTCATCCTCAGATTGCGCCCTTCATTACATTCCGGGCTTATCTGGGGTTACAGAGATTCAACCCCTCTGGGGTTGCTCAAGGTACGGCTGCGCCGTGATATTTTATATGAACAGGCCAAGTAGTATATAGTTACCTAAATTATTAAAATATTATTCTAATTGGTGAAAACCACGCCGAAGGCGAAAAATGTCTTTCCACCCCAAGATTCAATGCTCTTTTTACGTTTATCATAATGTGGATTCCAGAAAATCTGTGAATCCGTTCACCATTAACCTAAATGTCACATTATGAAATTATCACGTATTATTTTAGTCGTGGCTTTAAGCCTGACCACGTGCGCCGTGTTTGCGCAGAAACCAACGAGCCCTGTCAAGAGATTGCCGGAAATTCGAGAAATTGTGGAGAAAAAGCCGGCAAAGCGTCCCAAAGCATTGATGAAACAGGAAAAGGAGTTGGTTGGAAACTTCTGTCGCATCCCCGGTGTCACGGTGACTACCGACACCTCCAAAGAGGTGACACCCAGCTACTATATGCTGGAATGCGAAGTGATGAACAAATCCTACGGTCGTTTTCTCGAAGATTTGAAAGCACAAGGCAGAACCGCTGATTACGAGGTGGCCAAAATCCACAATGAAAGCGGCGAACCGTTCTTTTATAGCTTTGATGAACAAACAGGAACATCTTATAATAAGAAATATACTCAAAGTTCCGATTATGGTTTGCTTCCAGTAGTGAATGTCAGTTATGAGGGTGCGCAACTTTTCTGCCAATGGCTCACCGAGAAATTGGGCAATGGCGAATGGGAGTATCGGTTGCCGACCGAATGGGAGTGGAAGTGGGCGGCCCACGATGGGAGTATGTTCCATACCTATGCACTCACAGGACCTTATATCACTAATGGTAATGGCAAGGCTCCATATAATTATCGTAAAGTGGGGGATGAATGTATCACGCGGACAGATAGCGGGTTTCAGGTGCTGACCTTCGACGAAAGCGTTATTCTACATTACAA
>JAKSMD010000005.1 GCA_024400815.1 Bacteroidales bacterium
ATTACAATATGGAGCGTGTCACGGTCACTGACCTCACGGGGAAAGTGGTCTTGCAGCGCGCCGTGAGTGGCACCCGCGCGGACCTGGACTTCAGCGCCCTGCCCGCCGGCACCTACATCATCACCGCGAGCGGCGAAATGGGCGAGTGGGAAGGCAAGGTGGTGAAGAAGTGATAATACTTCTAACTCTTTTTTCAGGGCAGCCACTTCGTCGTCGTGTTCTCGTTTAACCGAGTGCTTGAATTTCACCATCGCGAGATTGAGTTCAAAAGAGGTTTCCTCCGATTGTTTGGGCAGTGTGCTGTCCAATATTTCAGACACCAACTGTCCGCTACGTTTCAGCAGGGTCTTCTGTTGTGGTCCGTCTTCTTCCGCTTGCGGAATCTCCACCACCACACGAGCCAGTTCACGAAGTTTGGCATACGCCTCCACAATGGCTATGGTGGTTTGCACGGCCTGAGGACCTTTCAAAATGGTGGCCAGCATATACAAGCCTTTTTCCGTGAATGCTTTCGGCAATGTCCTCATTTTACTCCAATTTGCGGTCAAAAATTTTGACCGCAAATACGAAAACTCTTGTTGCTCAAGTGGAAATATATATCCATCAGGGAACTTTTCAGGGTTGTTCTTGACTGCCTGATTAATTTCTTTTGTTTGCACACCGTACAGTTCGGCGACATCACAATCGAGAATAACCTGTTGGTTTCGAAGTGTGATGATTTTTGATTCTACGTTTTCTAATTCTTCTATCGTGTTTCGTTTTAAATTTCTGCCGCCAAAGATACTACAATAAGAAGATGGTGTCAAGTGTAAAATGAAGATTATTCAATACATAATTCGTGCGCATTCGTGCCCATTCGTGGGAAAGATAAGATTAGAAGTATTGAAAAAGAAAATGGAAGAGAAAAAAAAACAGCCCATCCTCACGGACGGGCTGTTCGACTATTATATTATAGTGTATAATAGATTATGCGTTTTTGATAGCGGCCTGAGCTGCAGCGAGGCGAGCAACAGGAACGCGGAACGGTGAGCAGGATACATAGGTCATACCTGTCTTGTAGAAGAATTCTACAGATGCAGGATCACCACCGTGTTCGCCGCAAACACCGACTTTCAACTTGGCGTTGACGGAGCGACCGCCTTCAACACCTCTGCGAACCAATTGGCCAACACCAGCTTGATCCAGCGCCTTGAACGGATCGGCAGCGCTAATCTTTTCATCGATGTAGGGGCGGATGATTTCGTTCACGTCGTCACGGGAGAAGCCGAGGGTCATTTGGGTCAGGTCGTTGGTACCGAAGGAGAAGAATTGAGCCACTTCAGCGATTTCAGCAGCCATCAAAGTAGCGCGCGGGATTTCAATCATCGTACCATAGAGGTAGCTGATCTTCACACCGAACTTGGCTTCGATTTCAGCCTGTACGCGGTCAGCGATAGCTTTCTGATGTTTCAATTCCTTAACATCGATGGTCAGCGGAACCATGATTTCCAAATGCGGGTCGAAACCTTCGTTCATCAACTCAGCCGTTGCTTGGAACAAAGCGCGGAATTGGGTTTCGGAGATTTCCGGATAAACGATACCCAGACGAGCGCCACGGAGGCCCATCATCGGGTTAACTTCGTGCAATGCGTCGATTTTCTTCTTGATTTCTTCGTAGGTCATGCCTCTTTCGGCAGCCTTTTCGCGTTGTTTTTCTTCAGTTTGAGGAACGAATTCATGCAATGGAGGATCCATCAAACGGAATGTCAGCGGTTTGCCGTCCAAAACCTTCAAAGTTCCCTTAGCAGCTTCGCGGATGTCGGCTTCGAGGTCGTTCAGACAAGCGACACGGTCTTCCTTGGTGCTGCAGAGAATCATATTGCGGAGTTTTTCGAGCGGTTTAGCACCGTTCTTGCCGTAGAACATGTGTTCGATACGGAACAAGCCGATACCTTCAGCGCCGAAGTTGACAGCGTTTTGAGCATCTTCCGGAGTATCAGCGTTGGTACGAACGCCCATACCCTGATATTTAGCCACGATGGACATGAATTCTTGGAAGCGAGGATTTTCAGAAGAGTCAATCATCTTCACAGCTTCGCCATAGACATAACCCTTAGCGCCGTTCAGTGCGAGGGTGTCGCCTTCTTTGAAGACCTTACCGTCGATTGTCACGGTGCGAGCATTCATATCAATCTTAACGGCGTCGCAACCCACGATACAGCATTTGCCCCAGCCACGAGCCACGAGAGCAGCGTGAGAGGTCATACCGCCACGAGCGGTGAGGATACCGTCTGCAGAACGCATACCTTCAACGTCTTCAGGGTTGGTTTCTTCACGAACGAGGATGTTCTTGATTTTCTTAGCGGTGTAAGCCTTTGAGGTTTCGCTGTCGAGAGCGATTACGCCGACGGCGCCACCAGGGCCAGCAGGAAGACCCTTAGCGATGATGGTGTGCTTCTTTTCATCAGCAGCTTCCAAAATCGGGTGAAGGAGTTCGTCCATTTGAGAAGGAGAAACGCGCATCACGACTTCTTTGTCTTCGATGCGGCCTTCGTGCAACATGTCGAGAGCCATGTTCAAAGCAGCGATACCGGTACGTTTACCAACGCGGCATTGCAACATGAACAATTGGCCATCTTGGATGGTGAACTCGATGTCGAGCATATCTTTGTAGTTGTCTTCCAAGATAGCACGAACTGCGCAGAGTGCCTTATAAGTTTCAGGCATCAACTCTTGCATAGATTGGATATGCTTGTTTTGTTCGTTCTTCGTGTCGTCATTCAACGGGTTCGGAGTACGAATACCGGCAACCACGTCTTCACCTTGAGCGTTGATCAACCATTCACCGTAGAATTGGTTGTCGCCGGTAGCGGGGTTACGGGTGAAAGCAACGCCGGTAGCGGAGTTGTCGCCCATATTACCGAACACCATAGCTTGAACGTTCACAGCGGTACCCCAGTCATCAGGGATGCCTTCGATACGACGATAGGAGATAGCCTTCTGGCCATTCCAGCTCTTGAAAACGGCTTTGATACCGCCTTCCATCTGAGCCTTAGCGTCATCTGGGAATTCGGTGCCGAGTTTTTCTTTGATCACAGCCTTGAAAGCGGTAGCGAGTTCGAGGAGTTCGTCAGCCTTGAGTTCTGTATCAGACTTATAGCCTTTCTTATCCTTGTATTCGTCGAGCATGTCATCCAAAATTTTGCGGATGCCCTTGCCGTCAACAGGAGCGATGCCTTCAGCTTTTTCCATAACCACATCGGCGTACATCATGATGAGACGACGATAGGAGTCATAAACGAAGCGTTCGTTGCCGGTTTTCTTAATCAAACCAGGGATGGTTTTGGAGCTCAGACCGATATTGAGGACGGTGTCCATCATACCCGGCATAGAGGTGCGGGCGCCGGAACGACAGGATACCAAAAGAGGATTTTCAGGATCGTCATATTTTCTACCCATGATCTTCTCAACATTTTCCATAGCTTTCCAAACGTCAGCCATCAAAGTGTCGGGAAGTTGGCAATTATTAGCATAATAAGCGGTGCAGCATTCTGTGGTGATGGTCAGACCAGCGGGAACGGGGAGACCCAGAAGACACATTTCTGCAAGGTTAGCGCCCTTGCCGCCGAGGAGATTTTTCATGTCGGCTTTACCTTCGGCCGTCTTGCCACCAAAGGTATAAACGTACTTAACGTTACTCATATTCAATAATTTAAGTTAATAAATAATACTTCTATTTGAAAGGGTGCAAAAATAGCAAAAAAGCATTAAAAAAGGGCGAGAAAATTTTGGATTTTTTCTCGCCCTTGTTAGAACTTTGACATTGGCTATTGACGTTGACTTATGCCCCCGCAATTATCAATTTATTTTTATTCCTCACCACACACTTCTTCAGCGGCAGTCATGTCTGCAGGCATTGTTTCCGCCACGACCGGTGCGTTTTCTTCAGACAGCAGTGCGGATTCGGCTTCTGCCAATTTCATATCTTCCTCTTCTTTCAGGTTCTCATAAAATTCAGCCAGGCAAACTTGGAAGAACGGAATCAGCCAGAGCATACCGATGAACAGCGTGAAAACACTGAGAATAGCCAAGCCAAAGAAACCAAGATACAACAGGAAGAGCTGCATCTTGTGTCCCTTCATCATATCCTCACTGTGTTTAATGCACTCGTATGCGGACAATTCCGGATGGTCTTTGGAGATGAAGAATGTCAACGAATAAGCCAGGGACTTGATGATACCCGGAATAATCAGCAAGAGGAGCCACAAGAAGATCAATACCATCTCCAGCAAATACACGCCAATCGCGCGTCCGTATGTTTTGAAACCGCAGAACATGGCCTCAACGGTATCTTCCTTATCTTCACGAAGGAAATGGAGGAAGGCCAAAGTGAAACCGTATGCAAGCGGGAAACTCACCAAAATTGCAATCACCCAAGTAAATGTTGACATCGGAATGACTAATGAAGGAATCTTAGCGAAATAGGATGGCGTTTGAAGCACCACCGCAATGACTATATACACCAATGTGGCCAACACGGGCATGGTCCAAAAGCCCTTCAACTCCTGACGAGCGATGGTTCTAATTTCTTTATTACTTATCATAGCATTGATTTTTAAAGGTTAATAATGAAGGCGCAAATATAAAAAAAAACTTTGACTATTAACATTGACTTTGACTTTTGCCTTCGGCTGCCATTAGCCTTTGGAGTTTCCCCTCTACTTTAAACTTTGACATTGACTTTTTGAAGCCCCACTAGAAACTTTTAATTTTGAATTTCCGCAGAATCGAACGTGCTTCCCCCATACACATCCACATAGCCCCATTTGTCTCCCTTTCGGACTAAAAGGATTTGATAAATGCCCTCCATGCTATCATATACGCAGGGGTGAATGACTTGTCCAGATGAGCCTATCAATCCGAATTTCGAGCCCATGCGTGCCATATAGGTTCCCCGTCCCATGGAACACCTATTTTCCAAATCGTCATAAATGCATGGAACGACCACGTTCCCGGCCGCATCGACCATTCCCTTGTGCGTCCGATTGTCCTTCTCAACGACGCCCAATCCTTTTGAAAAATCAAAGGCAAAATCATACTCAAACGGGACAATGACCTTTCCAAGCGTATCAACATAGCCCCACAGACTGTCTTTGCAAGCGGCAATCACACCTTCACTGGGCTTTGACAACAGCCTATATTCCATGGGAAGGACCACGCGACCACTTTTGTCAATGAGTCCGTACTTATTGTCTTTTTTCACCATAGAAAGACCTTCTTCAAAACTATAGGCCGACTCATAAATACACGGAATCACTTGTCGGCCCGTTGAATCCATAAAGCCTACCAGACTATCCTTATAAACCTTAATCATCCCATCTTCCACATCCACGACAGAAATGTCCGGTTCAAAAAACTCCACGGTCCAATCCGAAGTTCTAAGCAGACCATACCGTCCTTGGCGTTTCACCAGCAGCAGGCCTTCGGCCACATTATCTTGAATAGACTCATATTCCAAAGGGACCAGCCATTTGCCCGTTCCATCAGCAACACCATAACGGTACTCGGGCTCGGCAGACGATTTTTCCACACTGACATTATAACGATGCGGCAAATCCACCTTCAGTCCCTCCTCTAATTTCACAGTTGCTTTCGGGGGTCTATTGAGGTTTTTCGACACAATAACCGCACTGCTATTTCTTATCGGGTAAAAACACTCGTAATCACGCGGCAGAACGACTTTGCCCACCGAATCCACCAAGCCCCACACGTTGTTGTTGTAATCCACCGGACCTATTCTGAAATAGTTTCCCAAACGCCGAAATGGAATATTGTCATCATCAAAAATAAAAGGAAGCACCACGCGACCCATCGTATCTACCACGCCCCACTTGCCATTGTACTTCGCCGTCAGCTCCTTGTCGACATACTCTTCTAATATTTCACTGTAAATCAAGGGGACAATGAAATCGCCCTTCCGGTTTACAAATCCGACTTTATTGTCAGACGACACCTTTCCGCAGCCAAATATAAAATTACTGACACTTGAATATTCACAGGGAAGCAACATATTGCCAAGGTAGTCCACATAGCCCCACTTATCTTTTTGTTGGACAGCCAGCACACCATTACTAAAAGAAAAGGCCGTTGATTTAAATGGAGTTATATCAAAAATTTCACCTTCGTCATTCACGAAACCATCTTTCAGTTCCCTGGTTCTGAATGTATAATACGGCTCAGTTGTGACCCACATCATGACAGGATACGGAATGGTATCTTTCAAAATAATTTTACCATTATTATTGAAGTAAAAGAAGTCCTTACCCATTCTCCCACTGGCAATTCTTCCTCGAAATTCATACAATTTGTCGCAACGGTTCACCAGTTCGGCCATTGCCGGCGTAATGCGTATTGTATCCAAATCCCTCTGGCCCCAAAGTCCCAAAGAAAGCAGCAAAAAACTGCCAACCAGCAATAGTCGATAGTACTTTCCCATACCCGGAAATTTTAAAAGCGCAAAGATAGAAATTTCACTTTGACAATAGACGTTGACTTTGACTTTTTTTAGCCGTTGGCTGTTAACTTTTAGAGACTCTTTTGAACTTTAAACCTTAGCCATCAAGTACGGCACTTGATTTCCCGAGTAACTCACTTGAAACTTGAAACCTGAAACTTTTGCCCTCCCGGTCACTATTCTTCCTGCCGCAACTCTCTCCGCACAATCCTCGACAGCACCGGGGTTTTGATGAAGTTCGGCACCAGTCGCGAGACCAAATAGGAGACGGGGGTGAAAACGATGAGGCGTTTGCCCCAGAGCATCTGGCGCACGCACTTTCGCGCAATATGGCTCGTGGATTTCAGCGTCAGCCTGCCCAAGACGCCCTGTCTCTGGATGCGTGCCGTGACTTCCGGGTTGGTGGCCATCGCGCCCGGAGAGCAGACGCTCACCGTCACGGGCGTGCCGCGCAGCTCTTCGCGCAACCCGAGGGAGAACGACAACACGAAGCTCTTGCTCGCCGGATAGACCGTCTTGAAGCCCGTGGGCGTGTGCGCCGCCATGCTGCCCACATTCAGGATGTGGCTTTTCGGCTGCCGCAGCAGGTTGGGCAGCAGTTCGTGCGTCAGCAACGCGACGCTCCGCACATTGAGGTTTATGATGTTGTCCAAATATGTCACTGGCGCGTCCGCGAACCCGCGCGTGCCACCGACGCCGGCGTTGTTCACCAGCACACTGACCTCGTACTTCGCATTGATCTCGGCCGCAAACGCGAGGACCTCGTCCTCCTTGCCCAAACCGACCGCATAGCCGACACTCTCCGTATGGTACCGTTCTCGGATTTCCGCGCACACCTCCTGTATGCGCTCGCCGGTGCCCACCAAAATCGTGGGATAGCCGCGCGCCGACAAAGAGAGGGCCAAATCCCGGCCCAACCCCCGGCTCGCACCCGTAACCACAGCATATGTTTTATCTCGAAAGCGATCGCTCATTCTTAATTTTCACTTTGACTATTGACTTTGACATTGACTTTTTGCCTTCGGCTGCCATTTGCCGTTAGCCGTTGGCCATTCGCATTTTGGAGTCTCCACACTCTACCTTTCTACCATTCTACTTCTCTACATCTCTACCATTCCACCTCTCTACTTCTCACTTCTCACTTCCTTTTTATAGCATCTACGACGGGCAATCAATTCTCCGCCATATTTTGGCCAAATGCGGGCAGCTGTATTATCCTCCAACTGCTGAGACGTATATGCATATTTGTAACCGCGGGCTAAGCTGTTCTCGTGAATCTGCTGATGGTACAGAACATGGATGCCGCTATTATGATACTCAGGCAGCACGCCGGTCAAATACAAATCTAAGGAATCATTCTTTTTCAGAGCGCGCAGCACATGAAACCAACCGAATGGGAACAGACTTCCTTTAGCCTTTTTCAGTGCATTACTCAGCGAGGGCAAGCAGAAAGCAAAACCCACCGTCTTGCCGTTTTTATCCTCTATGATAGACGAAAGACTTGCGTCCGCAACTTGGAAATCCTCGTCCACCGACCAATCAATTTCCTCCTTTGTCAACGGAATGAAATTGAAGATATTTGAATAACTTTGGTTCAGGGCCGAGAAAAATTCCTGTCCACATTTTTTCATTTCCGCCCGGTTCATAAATTGGCGCAAATGGACATTATATTTCTTCGAAAGCAAATCGGCCAAGCGAGTAATTTTATCAGGAATTTCATTAATAGGCACCCGATATTGGATATAATCCACCTCCTTTTCAAAGCCCAACTGTTCAACCAATTGAGGATAATAAGGATAATTGTAATCGGCACAAATCAGCGGCGTTACGTCAAATCCTTCTATCAACATGGATTGTTTTTCCATATTTGAGAAGCGGGAAGGTCCACATATTTCCGTCATTCCCTGCGCCCTGCCCCATTGTTCAACGGTATCCAGCAGGGCTTTGGCCACTTCAATGTCGTCAATGGTGTCAAACCATCCAAAGCGCACACGTTTTTGATTCTTAATCTCATTACATTTGCGATTGACCACCCCGCCAACTCTCCCAACAACCTTGCCGTCACGATAGGCAAGCCAGAATTTTACATCGCAAAAAGAAAGAGCCGGGTGTTTGGTCATCGTGCGCATTTCACCTCTCTCCAATGGAGGAACAAAATAAGGGCAACCTTTGTACAGCTTTTTCGGAAATCTTACAAATTCCTTTATATCATTTTGTGTAACAACTTCTTTAATCGTCATAAGGACCTTCTTTTTTAGGGATACAAAAAAAAGTAAAACTTGATAAAAAAACAAGCGCAAAGATACACTTTTTATGTGTACTTTTTACACAATAAAAAAATTAATAGCAAATGGAGCAAACATAAGGTTTGCCACCCTCATTCAAAGTGATAATGCGATAGGGACCAGCTAAAACATTTTGAAGATTTTCGATAATGCCCGTACCACGGAATTTCAAGACGGCTTCTTTTTTAGTCCAAAGTTCAACAAATGCTGCTTTGGGATCGACAGAGGAGGCAATGTGCCGGCATTCCGCTTCATTCATAGTTTTACGAATCAGCGCATCAGGTTCGGGACGGATTGTTTCCACATCAATTCCTACAGGTCCTTCATGAACGGCCACCGCAATGGCTTGTTTGCAATGGCTAATATTAAAATGCACATCTGGGAAAGCGGGCAAATAGGGTTTTTCGTGTTCCAGAAATGCGAACTGGAGTTCGGGCAGTCCGTTTTCCACCGCAGGTACCAGATTTTGTTCCACCAGCAATTGGGCCAGCATCTCATAGGATTTCAAGCAAGCATATTGTCCGAAACAAAACTTATGGCGCAGGGCACGTTCTCTGCGTTGGGCAGAGACCAGAGGCAGCAATCTTTGGACTTCGGCCTCAGAGCATTGGTTCATATCATCGAAAATGCGATAGACCATCTCACCTAAGTTTATTGCGCAAAAAACTATTGCGGACATAAGCGAAAAAGCCCGCAAGGCCTACCACGTTGATAATCCAGGCGGTCCAGAACGCCCAATGGTAGCCGACATGTTCGGCAATGACGCCGCCCACGAGGATACCCAAGCCGACTCCGACGTCCCAACTAATCAAGACCGAAGAGTTGGCTGTGCCACGTTGGGTATGTGGGGCCAGATTGATGAACATGGTCTGATAGGCAGGCCACATGTGACCATTACCCAAGCCAATCACCAAAGCCGCGCCATAATAGCCAATCGGATTATGGAGCATTGCAAAGAGCAGATAGCCGACAGCCGAAATACATATTCCGACAGAAGCATTTTGGGTGATTTTCCCCTGGCGTAAAGTTCTGCTGCCCACCAATCTTGACAGAATCAGGCCGATGGAAAGCAGCATGAAAAAGAAAGCAGAACCGCCGTTGATGTCTAATTCTTCTTTGCCATAAATGGCAACATAGGTGGCCAGAACGCCGTAAGAAAAAGCAAAGCAAACCATCGTCAAAGCCTCACTCCAGCCTTTTGTCAAGAAAAATCGATCCAAAGAAATTTTGGCTTTATGCTTCACCAATTCGCGCGGGTTCAACTTCAGAGTGGCATTGATAGCCAAGCCGATGGCCGAAGTGATCAACGAAATCCAGAAAAGAAGCTCGTAACTATGGGTAAGATTTAAAATGTAGATGGCCAAGGCAGGCGCAATAGCGGATGCAATATTATTGCTCAAACCATAATAGCCAATGCCTTCAGCGCGGCGGGTAGGATGTAGCACATCAATAGCAACCGTGCTATTCGCCACCGTCGTAGCGCCAAATGGAGCCCCATGCAATGTTCTCACAATCGCGAACAACAACAGTGAACCTGCAGCCAAATAGCCGCCAAAGAAGATGCAAAATAGCCCGTAAAAAAGCAAGAGGACTTTTTTTCGAGGAAAACTATCCACAAAAAATCCGCTAAAAGGACGAATCAGCAAAGCAAACAGCGTATAACCAGAAAGCACGATGCCAATCATCTGCTTATTAGCAGCAAAAGTATCCTTCAAATACAATGGGAGCAACGGCGTCAACAACATAAACGAAAAGAAAATCATGAAGTTGGCGACCCAGACTTTAAGATAATTGCTATTCCAAAGCTTCTCTAATTTCTCATTTTCCTGCAAGTCCGTCATAGGTCAATTTTTGAGGCAGCAAAAGTACAAAAAAAGAAAATGGCAATATCATTAAACTTCCGCAAAGGTGCTGCGTCTATACCCTCGTTTTTTTCGAATTTACAAACCCAAAAACATAAAGCAATGAAAAGAATAATCGCACTTATGAGCATATTCATGCTCGCTCTTATTTGGAACCCTTCTTTTGCTCAAAACGGTCAACCCGCTGCCAAGGGCAATATGGAAAACAAAGTTTGCGCTAAAGAATGTCACAAAGATGTACCTAAATTGTTAACACCGTCCTCCATCGCGATGTTGAAAGAAGAATTTTTCAAAGAAAACCTCAACTTGAACGCCAATCAAAAGGATGCCTTTTGGAAAGCCTACAACAAATATACGGCTGCCCAAAAGCAAGCCATGGAAAATGAAAAGAAAGCCATGGAAAAGGCCGGCATCCCGGCACATCACTGCAGCAAAGATGCAAACGCCAGCAAACCGACGGCAGAACAAAAGGTAGCCGCTTACAGCATCCAATTGGAAAAACGCCAAGCCATGCTCACTGCCGAACAGAATTTCCTCAATGAGATTTCTAAGGCCCTCACCAAAGAACAAGTTGCCCAATACCTTCAATTGGAAAAGGCCTTCAAAATGGAAATGGCTAAATTGCACGGCCAAGGTCACGGCCAAGGGTTCCATCATCAAAGTTGCGACAAGGGCAATGCCCATGGCGAAGGTCACGGCTGCGGCCAGCATGCTGAAGGAGAACATCACTGCGGCCAACACACCGAATGTGATCACCACTGCGAAAAGAAATAAGCACAATTAACTATTATATTCCTGAAAAGGAACCCCAAACAGAGGTAGTCTGTTTTTTCTAAAAAAGTTTTGTTATTTGAACGGCGGCCTTGTGAAAGGCCGCCGTTATTTTATCTGCCGCCTTCCTTTCACGGAAATGCATTTTTAATGTATCTTTGCATCTTCAAAAAGCAGCAGACATGAAAGAAAACTCATCCATTCTCATTCAGCACGCAACAGAGAACAATCTCCAAGACATTTCATTAGAGATTCCGAAAAAGCAAATCACTGTTTTCACCGGGGTGTCTGGATCTGGAAAAAGTTCTTTATGCTTGGACACCATTGCGGCCGAAAGTCGCCGCGAACTCAATGAGACATTTCCTTCTTTCATCCAGCAATACTTGCCTAAATACGGACGGCCGAAAGTCGAACACATTGAAAACATGCCCGTTGCAATTGTCATCGACCAGAAAAAGCCCGCCAACAACAATCGTTCCACCGTAGGCACCTATACCGACATCTACGCCCTACTCCGTTTGTTGTTCTCCAGAGTCGGAAAACCCTTTGTGGGATACTCCGACACCTTTTCTTTCAATCATCCTACGGGGAGTTGTACGCGCTGCGACGGGTTGGGACAAGTCACCGAACTCGACATTCACAAGCTCGTTGATTTCAACAAATGTCTAAACGACGAAGACGTCATCCACTTTCCCACTTTCACGACAGGAGCATGGCGTTGGAAGCGCTATGCCTACAGTGGATTGTTCGATCTCAATAAAAAAATCAAAGATTATAGCGAGGAAGAATTAAATCTATTCTTGTATTCTCCACAAATACGGCTCAAAAATCCGCCATCCAACTGGCCGAAATCCGCCAAATTCGAAGGGATGTTTCCGCGCATGTACCGAAGCATCATCACCACGAAAGAGGGAAAACGCCAGCAGAAAGTGTTGGACCAGATGATATCCACCTTAGAATGTCCCGACTGCCATGGCACCCGCGTCAACGAGCGCGTGCGCAGTTGTAAAATTCTGGGCAAAAACATCGCTGAGGTAGTAGATATGCCCATCTCCGACGCTTTGCGGTTCATCGCCTCTATTGAGGATCCTCTTTCCGTTGACCTTAAAAAAGAACTTGTCCGCCGATTGCAAGCATTAGTCGATATCGGCTTGGGGTACTTGTCGCTCAGTCGGGGCACTGGAACATTGAGTGGCGGAGAAGCGCAGCGCATCAAAATCGCAAAATACATCAATTCTGCGCTCACCGACATGGCGTATGTGCTGGATGAGCCATCGGTCGGATTGCATCCGCAGGATATCAGCCGGCTGAAATTATCGCTGCAGCATCTCCGGGATCAAGGCAACACCATTCTCATTGTGGAGCACCATCGTGAAATCATAGCCATGGCCGACCACATTGTCGATATGGGGCCGCAAGCCGGCAGTCGGGGTGGGCACATCACCTTCCAAGGCGATTACAATGGGCTGCTGCACTCTGATACGATAACGGGCAAAATGCTTCGATGCCATAGTCAATTCAAGCCAAAGGTTCGAATGCCCAACGGCAATCTGCCCATCCGCAACGCCACATTGCACAATTTGAAAGATATCTCTGTAGATATTCCTTTGGGGGTAATGACCGTCATTGCCGGTGTCGCAGGTTCGGGAAAGAGTTCCCTCATGGAAGTTTTTCAAGAACAATGCGATAGGGAGACCATCTTTATCGGGCAGCACAACATCGGCATCAACATGCGTTCCACGCCAGCCACCTATTTGGATATTTCCGACACCATTCGCAAACTTTTCGCACAAGCCAACCACACCAGCATACAACAGTTCTCCTTCAATTCGAAAGGCGGCTGCCCGGCATGCGGGGGCAAGGGCATTATTGTCTCCGACATGGCCTTCATGGAATCCATCGAAACAGTATGTGATGTTTGTCAGGGGACAAGATATTGTGCCGAAACGTTACAACATAAATATCGGGGCAAGAATATTGCGGAAGTCATGGACCTATCCGTAGAAGAAGCCCTAGACTTCTTTGCGGGGCAACCATTCCACTCGCAATTGCAGGCGCTTTTTGATGTTGGGTTGGGTTACCTGCACCTCAACCAGTCCATGACCACCTTAAGCGGTGGGGAATTGCAACGAATCAAACTGGCCTCCTTCTTACACCGCAAAGGGGAAATCTTCATCATTGATGAACCCACAGACGGTCTGCATTTGGATGACATTCGCAAATTACTGCAGCTTTTCAATAAGATGACCGATGCGGGGAACACCTTGCTACTCATTGAGCACAGTTTGGAAGTCATGAAGGAAGCCGACTACCTCATCGAATTGGGTCCAAGTGGCGGAGAAGCTGGCGGGCAACTGCTGTATGCAGGCACACCTGACCAGATATTCAAATGCAAGCATAGCGTAACTCGCGAATTTCTTAAATAACACAGATATGGAAAAAATCCTCATCATCTATCTAGTAATCATCAACATAATAGCGTTAGCCTTATATGGAATTGACAAATTGAAAGCAAAGACGCATCATTGGCGCATTCCAGAAAGCGTATTGATAGGTTCTGCTATTGTAGGCGGAAGTATTGGAGCATTATTGGGCATCTATCTTTTCAGGCACAAGACCCAGCACAAAAAGTTCACGATAGGCGTGCCTTTCATCCTTATTCTTCAAATCGCATTCGTCATTTGGTTGATTTTACGATAACCGGTGAGAGACTGCGATTTTTTCGCCAAGAAAATTCCAACCGATCGTTATAGGAACGAATTCCCGAAGAAAGATTCTGCCCAATTTGGGAGAAAAATACCGTTCATGGTGTAAAAATAGAAATTCATTTCCTGCATACGAATGTTTATCTGCAGGACTTTTTTCTCACAAAAAAAAGAGTTATCCATCCTTGAAAGTCACGAGCAGGCAGACTCAACATGGGAATAAGAACTGCAGGAATGTGACATTCAAGCATCTTCAAAAAAAATGCAACGATTTATCTGTCAATAAAATAAGTAATACTATTGGATAAAAAAAAGAGAGGTGTGAAAAACACCTCTCTTTTTGCTGTGTGCCCAGGACAAGAGTCGAACTTGCACGGGAGTCCTCCCACTACCCCCTCAAAGTAGCGTGTCTACCAATTCCACCACCTGGGCATCGTTTGCGGCGGCAAAAATACAATTTTTTTTATATGGTGTATCATTTTTGAAAAAAATTTTTTTTCTTGCAAAAAAATCGTATCTTTGCACACTTTTTAAATAAGTAAATATGGCTAAGAAGAAAATATTGTACATCACACCGGAGATATTCCCTTATTTTCCAGAGGGTTACACTTCAAATATCTGCCGTTACCTTCCCCAAGGCATTCAAGAACGCGAAAATGAAATCCGCACCTTCATGCCCAAATTCGGATGTGTAAATGAACACAGGCACATGCTTCATGAAGTAATTCGTCTTTCTGGACAGAATATCATCATCGAGGATACCGACCATCCGTTGATAATCAAGGTGGCTTCTATTCAAAATGTCCGAATGCAAATTTACTTCATTGACAGTGAAGACTTCTTCAAAAGGAAGACCCCTTATTATGATGCAGAAGGTGTGTTTTATCCAGACAACGATTCGCGCGCCATATTTTATGCTAAGGGCGTCATGGAAACTGTCCGCAAGTTAGGATGGGAACCGGACATCGTACATTGTCATGGTTGGATTTCCGCATTAGTGCCTTTGTTCATTAAAACGGTTTACAAAGACGACCCGTTATTGCAAGGAACAAAAATCGTCTATACCATCCATCCGGACTCATTTCCCGAGAAATTCTCTACAAACTTCGGAAAGAAATTGCGTCAGACCAACATTCCGCGCGAGTGTCTGAATCACTTCAGAAATCCCGGATACGACCAAATCATCCAAACCGCCATCGAATATGCCGATGCGGTATCCATCACCCCGGGCACCAAAAAGAAACTTGTCAACTGCGTTGAACAATCTGGCAAACCTGTACTCTACCATCCAGAAGACGACAACTATGTAGATATGTACGACGAATTTTACGACCAAATTCTAGCAGGCGTTGCCGACAACAAATAATCTCAATGAACAAGCAATTTATTACCGGCCTATTTGCCGTTCTCATAGTCATGCTCTTTGGCGCATGCAATAATGAAGTCACTACCATTGGGGAAGACACTTTGGACCATTTGGTAGGAACGGATTTCATGGACACCCTAACCGTTCAGGCCTATTCCTATTTGGAAGACACCTTGAACACCACGAATTTGTCAGCCAACTTAGTGGGTGATTTACACGACCCTATTTTTGGAGATACTCGCGCCAGCATATACTCCCAATTCACATTATCGGGATCCAGTGTCAATTTCGGCGACCATCCCCAAATCGACTCCGTGGTACTGACTATGCAATTGGCAAGTTACTATGGGGACACCACCTCCAAGGTGGGCATTCGCGTTTACCAGTTGCAAGACGCCATTTCCTCTAACGGCCACTATTACAGCAACAACACTATAGCCCACGACAATACGCCATTGAACTATAGCCAAACCGGCTACGAAATTCATCCTAATTCCGATGTGATTGTGGATACTGGATCCTATAGTCCTCATATTCGAATCCGACTCACCAATGCTTTCGGCCAATACTTGCTCAACAACCAAGAACACATGAATTCTGTGGAGCATTTCCGCAATTTCTTCAAAGGTCTTTGTATTACGGCAGTATCGCACACGGGTTCAATCGGTTACATGCTCATCACCAACATGAACAGTTCCTTGAGCGGCATCGTTGTTTATTATCATAATGATTCTAAATCAAGTATCAAATATACCTTCCCGTGCAGTAACAAATGCAAACGATTCAATAATTTCACTCATAACTACAACGCTTCCAACAGCAGCAATTTCACACAAGAAGTTCTTGCTGGGCAACACGAAATCGGTGCTCAGCAATTGTTTGTTCAAGCCTCAGCAGGAGTAAAAACCCGCATTACCTTCCCTTATCTCGCTAAGACATTTGAATCTTTGGGCAAACGCGTGGTCATCAATCGCGCAGAATTGGTCATCACAGATGTTTCACCCAATGAGACTTTCTTAGTTCATCCCGCAGCCCTGTCTATCCAAGGTCACAAAAGTGCAGACGGTTCTGTATCTTACATTCCTGACGACAGTTATTATAGCAATGCAGACTATTTTGGAGGGACCTATAATGCGGCCAAGCACGAATACCGTTTCCGTGTCACCTCCTATGTACAGGGTATCATTTCTGGCACCAGCAATCTTGCCAACTATTTGGACCTTGTAGTGAAAGGTTCCGGTGTTCGCGCCAACCGACTGGTCATTGGCGGAACTGGCTTGAACAACAACAACCGGTTACGATTAGAACTATCGTACACCACTTATTAAACAACATATTTTTCAATATATTAAAACAAAATTATCATGTGTGGCATTGTTGCTTATTCAGGATACAATGAAGCGTACCCTATTCTCATCAATGGATTGCGTCGATTGGAATACCGCGGCTACGATAGCGCTGGCGTTGCGTTGATGCAAGATGGAAAAATCACTCTTTACAAGAAAAGAGGAAAGGTTTCTGATTTAGACGAGTTCTGCGCTGACAAAAACACAGAATCCCATGTTGGTATTGCCCACACACGCTGGGCGACTCATGGTGAGCCCAGTGAAGAAAACGCCCATCCACATTTGTCAGAAGACGGTTCCATCGCACTTATTCACAATGGTATTGTGGAGAACTATGTGAGTCTTAAACAGGAATTACAACGCATCGGTTACACTTTCAAAAGTGAAACAGACACTGAAGTTCTGGTGCATCTCATCAAAGATGTGCAGGCAAAAGAGAACCTTCCCCTTGCGGATGCCGTCATGCTCGCATTGACTCGCGTAGAAGGCACCTATGCCTTGGCTATTTTATCAACAGATAATCCCGACCAACTTATTGTAGCCAAAAAGGGCAGTCCCCTTTTGATTGGCGTTGGCAAAAACGAATACTTTATCGGTTCAGATGGCGCCCCAATTGTAGAATATACCAAAAAAGTCGTCTATTTGGAAGATGGCGACGTGGCTGTCGTCACCCCAAAAAAGCCACTCGTTATTAGAAATATCAATGACGAAGAACATCTTCGCAAAAGACCTTATTTCCAAAAGTTGGAAATGAGTTTGGATCAGTTGGAAAAGGGCGGTTTCGAGACCTATATGCTGAAAGAGATTTTCGAGCAGCCGAAGGCTATCACCGACAGTATGCGCGGCCGTATCAACTTGAAAAAAGATGTCGTATCGTTAGGCGGCATCATCGAATACGAATCCAAAATGATGAATGCGAAGCGCTTCATCATCGCAGCCTGCGGTACCTCATGGCATGCCGGCTTAGTCGCAGAGTATCTCTTCGAAAGTCTTATCCGCGTACCTGTGGAAGTTGAATACGCCTCTGAATTCCGCTACCGCAATCCCATTATCCACGAAGATGATGTGCTTATTGCCATTTCACAATCTGGAGAAACGGCAGACACGCTGGCTGCCGTTGAGTTAGCCAAGCGCCATGGCGCAACCGTCATTGGCATCTGCAACGTGGTCGGCTCCACCTTGGCACGCGAAACCATGGCCGGTTCTTACACGCACGCAGGGCCAGAAATTGGTGTGGCTTCCACGAAGGCCTTTACCGCACAAGTTACCGTCTTGGCCTTAATGGCGCTCAGTTTGGCCCACAAGACAGGGACCATTTCTCGCTCACAATATCACCAATTGGTCAACGATTTGGAATCCATTCCCGACAAAATCGAGATGGTGTTGAAACAAGAACAATTCATCCAAAAAATCGCGCAATTCGTGGCCACTCGTCCAAATGCGATTTTCCTCGGTCGCGGCGTCAACTACCCCGTTGCTTTGGAAGGTGCTTTGAAGTTGAAAGAAATCTCATACATTCACGCAGAAGGTTATCCTGCTGCCGAAATGAAACATGGCCCTATTGCCCTGATAGACGAGCACATGCCCGTCATCGTGGTGGCAACGGAGCAACAGACCTATGATAAGGTCGTCAGCAACATCCAAGAAGTTATCGCACGAAAAGGAACTGTCATCTCTGTAGTTACAGAAGGTGACACCACCGTTAAAAATATGTCTAAGTTCTGCATTGAAATACCGCATACAGAAGAATTGCTTACTCCGCTTGTCGCTACAGTTCCATTACAAATTCTGGCGTACCATGTAGCACTCATCCGCGGATGCAATGTGGACAGACCCAGAAATCTGGCAAAATCTGTATCCGTTGAATAAAGTGTATTAAGAATCCCATGCCTCAGAAACTATCAGAAATCCCACATGAACAAGCCGTTTTGCTGGCAGTATCAACGCCAACAATTTCAGAAGAAAAAACCAAAGAATATCTGGACGAATTGGCTTTTTTAGTTGATACTGCTGGTGGACAAGCTGTCAAGCAGTTCATCCAAAACTTGCAATACCCAGACCCACGCACCTATATGGGTTCAGGGAAAATCAAAGAAGTGGCGGAATACATTCACGAAAACGGCATTGACATGGTGGTGGTGGACGATGAACTGACGCCATCTCAGCAACGCAACATCGAAGGAGCACTGGGCTGCAAAGTTATGGACCGAACGCACCTCATTCTGGACATCTTTGCCAAACGGGCGCAAACCGCCCATGCAAAGGTGCAAGTCGAACTTGCACAATACAAATACTTGCTGCCCCGACTGACTGGTATGTGGACACACTTGGAGAAACAGCGCGGTGGTATCGGCATGCGTGGTCCTGGTGAAAAGGAAATTGAAACCGACCGCCGAATCATCCGCCAACGCATTTCACTTTTAGAAAGCAGACTAAAAGACATTGACAGACAGAAGGCAACACAGCGCAGCCATCGCGACAAGTTCGTGCGCGTGGCCTTAGTTGGTTACACCAATGTGGGAAAATCCACTATCATGAACATGCTCAGCAATGCAGAAGTGTTTGCCGAGAACAAACTGTTTGCCACTTTGGACACTACCGTCCGAAAGGTGGTATTCGGCAATTTACCCTTCTTGCTTTCAGACACGGTTGGATTTATCAGAAAGCTGCCCCACGGATTGGTTGAGTCCTTCAAATCCACCTTGGATGAAATTCGTGAAACAGATTTGCTTTTGCATGTGGTCGATATCAGCCACCCCGACTTTGAAGAGCAAATCGCTGTAGTGAACCAAACACTTTCCGAAATCAATGCGGGCAACAAGCCTATGGTCATCATCTTTAACAAAATTGACCAATACACTTGGGTGGAAAAAGATCCTGACGACCTTACGCCACGCACTAAAGAAAACACAACTTTAGAAGAACTCAAAGCCACCTGGATGGCCAAAAGCAATCATAAGACTTTCTTTATTTCCGCAAAGACAAAAGAAAATGTCAATGAAATGAAAGAGCTGTTATACGAAGAAATCAAGAAATTGCACATCCAGATTTATCCTTATAACAACTTCTTATACTAATCGATTACGGGGACGCGTTCCTCGTGGCTGTTGACCACCATCTTCGTTCTATTTACGGGCACATAGCGCGGACGAACATCATAACGCTCGTAACGATTGACTTTATAGGTTTTCGTCTCCACAATCGCACTGGCTTTAACACTTACGCGAATGCGCTGATGCATGTTGTCATTATACAAGCAAATGTACTTTTTGCCTTGACACAATTTTGGTTCATCAATGCGGCCATAACCACCTGTGCCAAAGCCTCTCTGATAGGCACGATAAGTCTGTCCGCTCATAAATTGATCTTTATAGCTTGCCGTATTGAAGACAGCATATTCTACATTATCCACATTATTGTCATCCGGGATTATCAAATCCACCCCCACGCCCAACGCAAGCGCAGCTAAAGGAGAAGCGATGCCCACAAATTTGGCGACCTGCTTGACGGCAGACTTCGTCAAGTCCTTATTTTTACTCCAAACAGAATTGGCATTTTTGCCTACAGCGACCCAATAAGCCCACGCCAACACCTGCTCAGTCTTAAGTTCCTCCTGCTTATTTGCAGGCAAAGTAAAAGTGAGGCAAACACGAGGGTCATCCTTTTTCACAATTCCCTTGGCTTTCACTTCCACCATATTATCCAAAAGCATCTGTTCTCTTATCTCATCAGAAACCAGTTCTTTGACATTTTCCACTATCGGGATAGAGTCATAGCCCACGATTGAGTCTTCTGTTTGATAAACATAAGAAGTATCATACACCGTTTTCCAAGTCCAACTCGTATTGAACTTAGCCGTGGCATAACTCTTCGGTTTTCGTTGGATTTTGAGTTCGCAAGTATGCCCCACAATGGTAGGATTTATAAACTTAAACGCATACACGGCAGTTTTAGGAACCTCAATCACTTTATCCTCCACAGAAGAGACCTTGAAATCTGCATATTTTACGACATACGGCAATTCTACGACTTCAATCTGTTTGAGGTCAAGACCATTGGACTCATAAAAATCCAAAATTATCTGATCTCCGGCGGCGAAACTGAAATAATAGCAAACCGTGTCCTTGGCCTTCACTTTAAACGAAGATTCCATAACCAGCACAGGGGATTGGGCGAAAGCCACATTGGCAAAAGCCAACACACATAAGAGCAAATTTATTCTATTTTTCATAATTATCTATTTTACAACACTGGTAACCGTGCCTTGATAAACAACGGTCATAAGTTCGTCACCAGACTGGAGTTCTTCAGCGTTCGTCACGGCCTTGCCATTAAGGCGCGTAATACTAAAACCGCGTTTCAATATATTATCCGGATGAAGTAAGGTAACCTTATCTTCAAGATTCGAAATTTTTTCCTGTTGCACTTTCAAAAAAGACAAACTGTTAAGCGACAAAACTTGCGACAAGCGTGCAATTTGTTCTCTTTCGTTTTGAAGATGCTGTATTCCCCAGCGTTCAATATCATTTCTCAACTTAGAAAGTTCATTGTTTTGCGAAAAGACAATCTCTTTGGATTTCAGGGCGACACGCTGCGACAACATGGTCAACTGCTGACGATGTTTGGTTAAAATCTTAGGAACAGCCACCTTGCGAGTGGTTTCCAGGTCTAACAACTTGTTTTTTTCGTCTGCCAAAATCATTCGCCCGCGTTCAATCAGACGGGTTTGGAAATCCATCAGCTTTTCATCAAAAGTTTGAAAATACTGAATCAAGGAAAAAGCCACATCCGTAGGCGTGATATTATAACTATAGGCCACCATATCTGTAACACTTAGATTGGTAGAATGTCCGATGCCGGTTAAAACAGGCAATGGGAAAGTGGCCACGCGCTGCGCTAATTGATAGTCATCGTAGCAACTCAGACCGACATCGCCGCCGCCGCCACGCACTATTACCACACAATCGAATTCTGCCTGTCGCATCTCAATCTCTGCCAGCCGACCAGTAATTCCCACAATGGCCTTATCGCCTTGCAGGATGGACGGGAAAAGTTCTGTCTCAAAGCAATAGCCCTGCCGGTTACCTTGGAGCGTCGTAATAAAATCACTGTATCCTTTACTGGTCTCCACAGAGATAACCGCAATACGCTTCGGCAACATCGGCATTTTGAGATTCTTATTGTAGGTGAAAGCGCCCTCCTTCTTGAGCCGCTCGATGACCGCATTTCGATTTTTCACCATCTCCCCTAAAGTATAAGTCGGTTCGATATCCTGAATATGCAATGCCAAGCCATGTTTAGGACTATATTCAATAGAAGCCAAACAAAGAATATTGATATTCTCTTTTAGAGGATCCCCCGTAATTTGCAGAAAGCGCTGGTTAATGCGCTGATAATTGGTCGCCCAGATAATGGCGCGCATCTCCGCCTTAATCACATTGCCCTCTTTCTCAACCAACTCCGGATAGCAATGTCCGCTATGCGGATAAAAATTGAGCTTCAAAATCTCTGCTTTGATAAAATAGGGCTGCGGATAGGTCTTCTCCACCACCCTATGGAGACTCATAGCAATTTCCGATAGCGTATAAATCGGATGGTCGTGAAATGTTTCGCGCAAATTTTCCATTATCTGTTTTTCATTTATATTTAATCGGCTTGATAAACCAATTCACCTGCTTTATACGTCTTCAATACACGGCCAAAGACCTCCTGTCCAGCGAACGGCGTATTCTTGCCTCGGGAGGCAAAGTCTTCCGCTTTAATCACATAAGGATGGACCAAATCCACTAATACGAAATCTGCTTCCATGCCAACTTGGAATCGGCCTTTGTTCACGCGCATCATGGCAGAGGGCGTGGTAGACATCAGCTTCACCAATTGTTGCAAAGTCAGGAAACCGCCTTTCACCAATTTTGTATAAGATAAGGAAAAGGCCGTTTCAATACCTGAGATGCCGTTAGCGCCATTCATTTTGTCTTCTGGCGTATGTGGGGCGTGGTCTGTGCTGATAGCATCCACTGTGCCATCCTGCATGCCACGGATGAGCGCATCAATATCTTCATCGTTGCGGAAAGGAGGTGCCACGCGGTAGTAATTGGCCTGCTCCGCATTAAAATAGATATGATGCGGGCATACTTCGCAAGATACCCGGAGACCTTTTTTCTTGGCTTCGGCAATAGCCGTAATCGCCTCTATTGTGCTTACATGGCAGAAATGGATACGGCCGGCCGTTTTTTCGCACAATTTCAAATCACGGAAGGTCATCGTATTTTCAGCCATGCGCAAATCGGCAGGACTGTAACGCGCATCCTCTTCGTGAGCCATGATGAGCAAGTCCTTCTCCTTGCAAATCTTAAAAATCTCCTCCATCACATCATCTCGATTGACCCCTTTGCCATCATCAGAGACAAAAGGAATTGAACCGGCCGGAATCTTGTAAAGATAGGAGCAATCCTCCCCGCGTTCTTCCCTGGTCATGCTCACCACCTGATTTGCGCGAATCAAGTTCAAGTCCGCGATACGGTCTTCCACCTCATGTGCTTGTTCCAAACTGCTCACAACGGGTAGCGTATTCGGCATCAAGTTTACCGCCGTATAGCCGCCACGAACGGCCGCCTTACTGCCCGAGACAACATCTTCCTTATAAGTCAAACCCGGATCACGGAAATGTGCGTGCAAATCCGTAAAGGCAGGCAGCAAAACAGGATCATCAGGATTGGGTTGCTCATCCAAAATATCAATTTGCTGTATAAAACCATTTTCTACAACAAGATTGGCAACCGCATCAATGGTATCATCAATTATGTGAATTTTCTGCATGACAAAGAGATTTTATGATTGAAAAAAACTTCCATTAAAATCTGCACCATAAAGCATTGATACATCATTAATGGAAGTTCAGTATGCGTTAAGCGACATAGCGAAATGCCTGAGTATTGCGAATGCAAAATTCTCAGGGCAACGCTACTATCTTTGCTTCAACAAATCGCGAATTTCAGTAAGAAGCGTTTCTTCTTTCGTTGGTTCTGGAGCAGCAGCGGGAGCTTCTTCTTCTTTCTTCTTCAAAGAAGACAATTTATTGATACCTTTAATCAATAAGAAAATACAGAATGCAACGATGATGAAATCAATAACAACTTGAATGAAGTTGCCATAATTCCAGGTTACCGGATCCATACCTTCGCGTACAGGCAATTTAACACTCAACTTAGAAAAGTCAGTGCCGCCAAGTAACCAGCCAATCGGAGGCATCAAAATATCATTCACCAAAGAGGTGACGATTTTTCCAAAAGCACCACCGATGATAACACCGACTGCCATATCAACGACATTGCCTCTCATGGCAAAATCTTTAAACTCTTGTAAGAACTTTTTCATTGTATTGATTTTAATGATTAATAATTTTTTTGAAGTTGCAAAAGTAAAAAAAAAGGCGTTTCAATTCACATTTCAACAAGATAAATTACATAAAACAAATAATGTGGAAAAAGAGCATTCCGATTGTGACACGCCATTCGTTTTTTCAAGATTAATATCCCCAACTGACAGGAATTTTTAGTATGTTTGCACGCTTTTAAAATAGAATATGAAACTAAACAGCAATACCGAAACGATTTCCGCTACGCCGGAAAAATTATACAACATTCTTATCAATTTTACAAAGAACAACCAAGTTCCCATCTTGCCTCAAGTAAGCAATTGGCAGAACTTGGAAGATGGTTGCAGTTTCACCGTCATGAACATGATTAACTGCTCAATGCGTTTGACGGGTCAAACGCCATACCAGCATGTGCAATACACCATCAGCACGGATAAGAACATCAACGCAAATGCCGCTTTTTTCATTGAAGATTTAGGCACTTCCAGCAATCTTCATATAGCCGTTGAAGCCGACGTTCCTATATTCCTTCAGCCCATGATTAAAACGCCTTTAGAACATTCATTGGATAACGGACTTCACAAAATCAAAGAATTGGCAGAAAGTATTTAACCTATGGATTACATCATAAGAACAGAAGGACTCACAAAAAAATACAAAGCGCGCACCGTGGTCAACGATGTCTCTATCAATTTCACCCAAGGCGAAATTGTGGGGCTGCTAGGTCCTAATGGAGCAGGTAAGACCACCTCTTTTTACATGATTGTAGGGTTAATCAAACCTTTTTCGGGCAAGATATTCCTCAACGACATGGAAATCACCTCTCTTCCCATGTACAAAAGAGCGCAACTCGGCATCGCCTACTTGCCACAAGAGGCATCGGTATTCCGCCATCTGACAGTCGAAGACAATATCAAGGCCATCTTGGAATTCAGCCACAAAAGCAAAGAAGAACAGCGCGAGCAGTTGGAGAATCTCATTTCCGAATTCAACATTCAGAAAGTACGAAAAAACAAGGGCAACAATCTTTCTGGCGGCGAACGTCGTCGTGTTGAGATTGCGAGATGCCTGGCTTCCGACCCTAAATTCATTTTGCTGGACGAGCCTTTTGCCGGCGTTGACCCCATTGCCGTAGAAGACATCCAAAATATCGTTGCCAAGCTCAAAGAGAAAAACATCGGCATCGTCATCACAGACCACAATGTTCACGAAACGCTGTCTATTACTGACCGCGCCTATCTACTATATGAAGGCAAAGTGTTGAAATCCGGCAGCGCCGAAGAACTGGCCGCCGACCCTATAGTCAAGAAAGTTTATTTGGGTTCCAACTTCGAATTACGAAAATAAGCGAATCGCGCATCCTGATTCTCTATTCAAAAGTATTGCGGTCCGGTAAAAAAACAGGCGTGATATCTCTAGCATTTAATATTAATGATTTAATGAGGATTGTCAAGGAACTGGCTTATCACAAAGGGACTTTTGCCAATCGAATATTATCCGTATTTTACCGGACACTAATAATTCAAAAGACATAAAAAAAGGATGGTTGCTTTGCAATCATCCTTTTTCCTTTATCGCATATTCAACAATTATTTGTTGAACTTCAGGAGATTCTGAGCTTTATCAATCGTAAAGGAGCCCCATTCATTTTCAATGAACTTGTCACCAATAACGAAAGCAGCAGGAAGATTCTTCTTAATGGTGACCTTAACATTTTCAGCATAGTCATCGCCTATACGAATTTCTTCAAGATAGAGCACGGCACCTTCGATAATGCTACCGTCTTCTTGTTGAATAGCAGCAGCTTTTTCTTCAAAGTCATCCAACTTAATGATAGATTCTTTCAAGAAGCGCGTTGCATCAGCATAGTTCATAAGAATTTCTTCTGTATTATTGCCGATTTGGAATTCCATAGATTTGCTGTTAGCATAGCAAGTACCTTTAACGTCATCACCGCTTACAGTAACAGGCAATGTTCTTTGTTGAATAACCGCAATCGCAGATGCGCCTTTGTTCACGCTATCAATCTTATCGTTGCTTGGAACATAGTCATCGCGAAGGATGATGAATTCCGTACGACGGTTCAGCAAGTGAGCAGCTTCTCTTTCTGGCTTTGTTGGCAACGATTCGCAATATGCTTCTGTAAGGACAGTACCTTTGGTGAAGAAATATTTTTTACCATTATAGGTAGAGTAAACATCCTTTTCAAGTTTACGAGGAACGCGTTCGCCATAACCTTTCGGGACAATACGATCAGCAGCAATACCTTTTGAAATCAAGAAGTCCACACAAGTTTGAGCACGTTTTTGGGAAAGAACGTCGTTCTTTTCTTCTGTGTCACGAGCATCGGTGTGAGAGCGCAACTCGATAACAATCGTAGGATTCTTAACCATGATGTCATACAAATACATCAAAGAGTCTTGATATTGTGGTTTGAGGTCCCATTTTGCCAAATCGTACAAAATTTCTGGCAACAAGATCGGTTCCTTCGGAATAGGTTCCAAAGAGAAGTCCTGTTTCAAATCTGTATTTTCGGTCAAACCGACTGTTGTTTGTTTTGCTGTATTACCCGTTTCCCAATAACCTTTCTTCACGACCTTAATATCATAAGTTGTAGAACCGAGAATCTTGGTTTTGTCGAATTGGTAGTAACCTTTAACGTCGGTAGTAGTTTTATAATTTGTACCATCCGTACCCACGATTTCAACTTCAACGCCATCCATATACTGGCCATTGTTCTTATCACGGACATAACCAGACAAAGTATAAACGAGCGGACGGAGCAAGAAGTAATAGATATCATCGCCACCACGACCGCCAGGACGATTAGAAGAGAAGTAGCCCTTAGACAAATAGGGTGATTTAGATTTCGGATCGATCGCTTCATTTTCATCGAAGATAATACCGATTTCATCCCAGCAAGAGTTAATCGGGACCATCAAGTTCTCAGGAGTTTGAAAAGCGCCGTCTTTGATTTGGGACAAAAAGATATCCAAGCCGCCCATACCAGGCCAACCATCAGAAGAGAAGTACAGTTCTTGGTCATTACGAAGAGCAGGGAAAACTTCTTGACCAGGTGTATTCACATTGGGGCCGAGGTTAGTGATATCAGTAAATTTAGCAGATTTCTTAGCGCGAGTAGCTTTATAAAGGTCATAACCGCCATAGCCGCCCGGCATATTGGATGAGAAATAGAGGGTCAGTTCATCGCCGCTAATAAATGGGTGAACATAGTTGTAAGAAGAATCGCCCAAAACGACGAGTTCAGCTTCGCCCCATGATTTACCTTTCTTAAGGGACTTATAAATGTAGCAACCTTGTACTTTCTTTTTATCTTGAGGACATTTCGTGAAATAGAGAGCCGTGCCCTTGCGGTTAGAGCAAGCTTCACCTTCATTCACGCCAGAGTTAAGCATTTCGCCATCGTCCAAAGTGGTAATCGGAGACCATTCGCCCGGCCAATCCGTGTTTTTACTTTTGGGCTTATTAGAAACATAAATGTCGGAGAATGCGATACCGGTCCATTGGTCAGTACCTTTACCTGCAGAGCCTTCACGATTAGATGAGAAGATAATAGAATTTCTCTTTTCATCGTTGCCCCAGCGCGGTGCCCATTCGTCGTCACGGGTATTGAACTTCTTCAGGTTCTCAACCTCGTAACGGGTTGGATTTTCATTCCACATTTTAGCATTATTGCAGCCTTCAATTCTAACATCTACGCGAGAGTCTTCCGGCGCCCGTTTTTTATAATTGTTATAATACTTCAACGCCAAGTCATAGTCACCGCGAAGATTATAAATACTACCCAAATGGAAAAGCAGCATGGGGTTGTCCTTCTGATAGTTTTTCTTTTCCAAACGGAGATACTGTTGTTCCGCTTTTTTAAGATCGCCCATGATACGATAGCACTCAGCAATCTGGAAAGTAGCTCTTTGGATTTCAACACGGTTAGAGGATAATTTCTTAATACCCTTCTTATATTGTTCCAAAGCTTTCTCATATTGGCAATCACGGAACAAATTGTCTGCATCGCGTAAAACTTGTGCTTGCAGAGAACAAGTAACTGTCAATAAGACAGATAAGAGAATTAGAATCGGTCTATATAACTTCATTTTATATGATTTTTTACCTAATAAAAACGGAGCGCTAAAATAAAAAAAATTCGGGATAGTTTCAACTACCCCGAATATTTTTTTATATTTAGACTAAAACGCTGAAACTATTTAGCGATTTCAGCTTTAGCGCGTTTAACCTTACCGCCTTTGAGACGAAGGAGGTCGTATGCCAATGGGTTAGCAACCAAGATACCAGAATAGGTACCGAAGCAAATACCAACGAACATTGCGAATACGAAGCCGCGGATGACTTCACCACCGAACAAGAAGATAACCAACAAGGTTACCAAAGTAGTAACTGCGGTGTTCACACTACGACCTAAAGTTTGGTTGATAGCAGCGTTGAAGTTGTCGAAGTTATCGCGTTTCGGATAGAGTGCCAAGTTTTCACGAACACGGTCCATGATGACGACGACATTGTTAATAGAGTAACCAATCACCGTCAAGATAGCAGCGATAAAGTTCTGGTCGATTTCCATTGAGAACGGCATAATCTTGTAGAACAAGGAGAACATACCGATGGTCAAAAAGCTATCGTGGAACAAAGCGAAAACGCCAGCCATACCAAATTGCCAATTTCTGAATCGAATAGCAATGTAGATGAAAATCAAGACGAGAGATGCCAAGACTGCCCAAACAGCATTTAAGAGCAATTCCTTAGCAATCGTAGGTTGAATTTTCTGTGAAGATTGGATACCACGAACATCATTGGTCAAGTGTGTGAAGTCATATTCTGAAAGGTCTTGTTTAACATAGAATCCTTTCAAAGCGTTATACAACTTAGATTCACAGAGTTGGTCATCCTTAGGATCATTGCTGTTGATCTTGAAGTTCGTGATGATACGAATTTGGTCGTTGCTACCGAAAGTTTTAACTTCAGGGTTGCCGCCAAATTCTTTAACAACAGCTTCACGAACATCCTTCGTTGTTACATCCTTATCAAAACGAACGACATAGCAACGACCACCGGTAAAGTCGATACCCGGTTGAAGTTTCAAAGTACAGAAAGAGATGATAGAGATAACAATCAAAGAGAGAGAGAGGATATAGAAATATTTTCTCTTACCCATAAAGTCGATATGGGTATTCATGAATGCGTTAATCGTGAGTTTATTACCTACCTCGAGCGTTTTACCTTTCTTGAGTCTTGCTTCGATAATCATACGAGAAACAAGAATTGCGGTAAACATAGAAGAGAGGATACCGATAATCAAAGTGGTTGCGAAACCTTGGATAGGACCTGAACCGAAAATGTAAAGTACGATAGCGGTGATCAAGGTTGTGATGTTACCGTCGATGATGGCGGAATAGGAATGTTTGAAACCTTCGTCAATTGCAACGCGGATGCCTTTACCGGCGCGCACCTCTTCACGAACACGTTCGTAGATGATGACGTTGGCGTCAACTGCCATACCCAAGGTCAAGACGATACCAGCGATACCAGGCAATGTCAAGACAGCGCCCATAGATGCGAGCACGCCCATAATGAAGAACACGTTTGCAAACAAAGCGAGGTCAGCCACCAAACCAGCGCGGCTATAGTAGAAGAACATGTAAAGGATGACGAGAACAAATGCAGCCAAGAAGGACAACAAACCTGAACGGATGGATTCCTTACCAAGGGTAGGACCCACGACTTCAGATTGAACGATGTTCACGCGAGCTTCGAGGTTACCAGAATTCAAAACAGTAGCCAAATCCTTAGCTTCTTCGATAGAGAAGTTGCCGGAGATTTCAGAGTTACCATTAGGAATTTCAGATCTTACGGTAGGAGCAGAATAAACGAATTCATCCAAAACGATAGCGATGCAAGTTAATTTTTGAGCGCTATTGTCAGCAGCTTCTTTCGTAATTTTGCGCCATTCTTCAGCAGCTTGGTCTTCCATAGACATGTTAACCACCACGCGGTTGTTTTGGTCAACATCCTGACGAGCGGTACGAACCACGCGAGCGCCTCCGATAGTTTCAGAGCTCAAAAGCGGTCCAATACGATCATTTTTCTTCTTCAAAGGATACAATGGGAAAGCATTGCCTCTTGATTTTTCAGCAGCACCCCAATAGAAAACGACGTTCTTGTCATTCAAGATACGTTGGAGTTGAGGGAGCAATTGGTTAATCTTCGGCATATCGGATTCTTTGAAGTAACCGATAACGAAGCCATCCATAGCGACTGCCTTACTCAAGATAGCGCCAGCTGTTTCGTCAACATCTTCCATTTCTTCGTCTTCATCAACTTCAGGAAGAGCGGCGGTCAAGCTGTCTGCAGCGACAGAATCAGCAGCGAGGGTGGTATCAGCTTCTGCAACGGCAGGAGCATCTTTCTTATTTTTGAGTTGTTGAGCCAAAACATTATCTGCGGCAGCAAAACGTTGTTGGATGGAACGGCCACCTACGACATCGTTATAGACTTCCCAGAATTCCAATTTTGCCGTGCTCTTCAAAAGGTCGGTAACACGTTCTGGTTCCTTAACGCCAGGCAATTCAACGAGGATACGACCACCTTGCAACATTTGCAAGTTAGGTTGAGCAACGCCGAAACGGTCGATACGAGTACGGAGGATTTTGAATGTACGGTCAACGATTTCGCTGGATTCTTTCTTCATCCAAGTGATGATCTGTTGGTCAGTAGCATTCTTAATACCTGAACGCTCGCCGAAATAGGTACGAAGATTGGCATTGTTCATTCCCAAAGCAGATTTTTGGGAATTGAAGTTCTTAATGAAAATGTCAATGAAATCGCCATTAGTCGTACGGGCATATTCCTTTTCTGATTTCTCGAAAGCAGTTTTGAACAATTTGTCCTCTTTGTTAGATGCCAAACTTTGTACAACATCCGGCATAGAGATTTCGAGGGTAACGTTCATACCGCCCTTCAAGTCCAAACCTAAGTTCAATTCTTTGTACTTACATTTCTTGTAAGTGCTGCCCAAATAGACAGTGGAGTCGTTCATGTTGGTCAAATACTGACGGGTTCTTGCTTCAATGACTGAATCCACCAGATGTTTTTCCAACATCACATCACCATGGGCTTCTTTCTTCACCTCTTCAATAGCGGCAGGATCATTTGCAAAAGCAGCTGCTTTCTTCTCAACTCTCCATGTTACGAAGGAGAAAGAGAGACAATAAATGCAAACAAGCGCAAGAAGAATCGTAAAGAATAAAATTAGTCCTTTGTTTTTCATCTTTTTATTTATTTGATTTTTAATTATTTATAGAATTTACAATACATAAATTTTCAAGGGTGCAAATATATAAAATTTGTGCTTCCATTCTTACACCCACACAAGTTTTTTTATTTGGTCTCTGCTTTTATGTCTCCTGCTTTTCGGCTGACACACAAAACGGTTCTTACAAATTGTCTCTAAAGTCGTGTTGTATCGGCAGTTTCAAGACATCCTTCAAAACGGCCGCCTTCACGTTGATGGTAAAACTCCAACCTTTTCTATAGCCGAAAGGAATCCAATTAAAACTCATCTCCCAGCAATGCAAGTCGCGATACAGATCTACTGATGTATAGGAGAAGTCCTTTTGTACAAAGTCATAACCGGTAGTAAATCCGACCTTCCACTTTTTTGTAATATGGAATTCGCCCACCACATTCAAGGTATGCACCATATTATGGTTATAGCGGGTCGTATCTCTTAACATATAGTAGTATATATTATCATTAAGTCCATAAGAGAAGGTGTAATTGAAGGTGAAAGACCACGATTGTCGATCCTTAACCTCTTGTTTTCCATCTGTTTTCCGCTTGAATGTATTTTGATCCAATCGCCAATTGAGTGCCACACTGAAATCAGACGACGACATGCGGAAGAGACGATGATTGACGCGCCACTCTGTCTGGTTGACGCGAGTGCCATTGGTGTTGATGATATAGGGGTCAAACATGAAATTGAATGTGAGGTACAGCTGTCTGAACAGCGTGCTTCTGCCCACAATAGAAAGTCTTGACCACTTGAGCGAATCTGCCGCAAAGTTGTAATTCATTGAGACATTAAGGTTGTCAAAGATGGCAATTTTCTTATATCCCGTAATCGTATCGCGGCGAGAGCGCACCTTAATTTCCAAATTGTTTCCAAAAGAGAGTTGTGCCAATGCCTGTGTGTTGTTTGTCACACTACCGAATATCGCATTATCGTAATAGGAATACTCAACCTCCTCCCCTGTTATTGGATTGAAATAGCGATCCTTTATGCGATTGCTCAAATTGGGCTGGTAGGTGAAATTCAAACGAGGGGTAATGACGTGGCGGATGGCCTTCAGTCCACCTTTTTTGAACGCATACATGAAATAGATTTTGGTCGTCAATTCGGAGGAAATGCTCAAATCATGCAAAGCGCCGAAGCCACGATGGAAATACTGGTTCACCGTTCCGACAGCATAGTCGGAGAGCGTATCCACCGTCATATCTTTCGTATAGCGCTGCAAGTACCATTTTTCCACCAAAGTGGCGGTTGTATTCCAGTTGATCAATTTAGCAATCTTAATCGGGATGGTCAGTGGAACCGTATGCATCATGCCGAGATTGATGTTTTCCCATGTCTGCGGGCGAAAGAACAGAGAGTCGTATGTATTCACTTGTCCTGTCAATTGGGAAGACCACTTCATTGAAATATTATCATACCATTTCAGAGAACCGGCTTTATCTTTTTTTCTAAAGGGATAAAACTGTATCACAGACATGCTAATATCTGGAAGCTTCAGATTGATATCGCGCGTGTTCGTATTCTGCGAGTACGAGAGCGTCGCATCCAAATAAAAAATATTATTGGCAGAAGTGGACATGTTCACCGAAGAGGTGTACTGATTGGAGAGATAGTCGTTAGCCGATGTCACATTATACTTGGAATAATTCGAACTGACGATATCAATATGGGCATTAAAGCGGGTGGTCGGGTGCGACTTCACATCCTGCTTATGGTCCCAATAAATCTTGAAATCATTGGAATGGCGATAGGTGGAGTCAATCAGCTTGTCGCCCAAGTAAGTTTGAGAGAAAGCCAATTTCACGACCCCATTGCACTTATAACGGAATACATAATCCGATTGTGCTTTAAGTCCCCAGCTACCACGGGTATAGATATCCGCCGAGAGGAGCAAATCAAGGTTATCGCTAATGCCAAAATAGAAGCCCAAATCTTGCAAGTAAAAACCGAGACTGGCGGACTCTCCAAAGGTAGGCATCACCAGACCAGACTTTCGACCTTTCTCCAACGGGAAAAAGGCAAACGGAATGGCTAGCGGCGTTGGAACCCCATTGAAGCTCAAATAGGCAGGACCAATGACAATCTTATCATGTTGAATGACTTTTGCCTTCGTAAAATCCACTTCAAAATGCGGGTGGTCCAGTTCGCAAGTCGTAAATTTTCCCTTTTTGATAAAAGCAACCGCATCGCCCATTTTCTTCACCTGTTCGCCGTGAATGAATCCTTCATCTTCAGTGGTAATCACATTCGTAATCTTGCCCTTTTGCGTAGTGAAATTATATTTTATTTCCTGCGCTCTATAGTTAGATTCGCCTTGAATAAACACTGGCGCGCCGTGAATAACACCATTGGAATCGGCCACACCGGAAGCATAAAGTTCATTATTCTTGAAGTCGATTTCGATATAATCCGCCCGGAGTTCCATATCCTCATACTTCACTACGGCTTTGCCGAAAAGGTAAGTATATCTTCTTTGCAAATCATTCACCGTAGAGTCTTGCGCACTGTAAGTTACAATAGAAGTCAGGGCATTCGGCGACAGGCGTTTGCCAGATTTAGCACTTTTCAGCAAAGAATCTGCATATAGGGAATCGCCGGACAAAGTCGGCAAACTTACGCTTAGCGTATCCTGCACCCGATGAACAGGGCGACGGTTTCTCGGATTCTGCGCTTGAGCAAACACACACAAAAAACTGAATATAAGGAGCATATTCAGCCTCAAAAAATATAAAAAATCGTGTGTGTATAATTTTTTTTGCAAATCCGTGTTAAGTATGATAAATAATATAATTTTGCGCTTTTATAAATCGGCAAAAATAATTAAAAGTTTCCAAAGCATGAACAAAAAAAAGTTGTTCTTATTGTGTCTGATGTCAATTTTTATCAGCGGGTTCCTTATGGCTCAGAATTCACAGGCGCCTTTCAAGGTCGTCATTGACGCTGGGCATGGCAATCAGGACCCGGGCTGCATCGGCAGCACATTGAAAGAAAAGGACGTCAATTTAACCATGGCATTGAAAATCGGCAAGCTTATTTCCGACAATTGTCCGAATGTGCAAGTCATCTACACGCGCAAGACAGATGTGTTTTTGGAGTTGTACCGTCGTGCGCAAATAGCCAATACGAACCATGCCGATTTGTTCATTTCCATTCACTGCAATGCAGCGGAAGACCATTCTGCCAACGGGACTGAGACTTTTGTTATGGGTCTGGCAAAAAGTGAGGCCAACCAAGCGGTTGCGCGCAAAGAAAACGCCGCCATCTTAAAAGAAAAAGATTACAAAAACAATTACGACGGATTCAACCCGGATTCTCCAGAATCCAATGTCGTGTTCTCACTCTACTCTTCTGCCTATCTTAACAACTCAATCATTTTAGCCGACAAAGTTCAAAAGAACTTAATCAACGCCACGCACCTAAATGACCGCGGCGTCAAACAAGCCGGCTATTGGGTTTTATACAAAGTGGCCATGCCAAGCATCTTAGTTGAGTTGGGATTCTTGTCCAACTTGAAGGATGAGGCCTACATTGCACAGAAAGAAAACCAAGATCGCATTGCGCAATCCATTTACAATGCCTTCATCGACTACTACGCAACGGTTCACAAAGGTCAAGAAGCCGGGCAAAAGGTAAGTCTTACGCCAGGCGTGCAGCCCGTTGTAGCGACACCTGCTCCGTCCACTACGACAACGCCTGGGGGCACAACCGCCACACCTAAAGCAGACGCTCCCGCTTCCAAAAACGCAGAAACAACCTCCGAAGCCAAAACAGAAGAGCAAAAGGCCGCATTAGAAACGCCCAAAGAGCCAGAAATCCGTTTCAAAGTTCAGTTCTTGGCCTCTCCAGAAAAGTTATCCTTGACAGAGAAACGCTTTAACGGCATTTACAATATAGGACGATTCCAAGAGAACAACTTTTGGAAATACACCTCTGGAAACGAGACCACTCTAGACGCAGCCAACCAAGTTTTGGCAGAAGTGAAAAAAATCTACCCTGACGCCTTTGTCATTGCTTTTCAAGGAGATAAAAAAATATCCGTCAAAGAAGCACAGCAATTGCTGAAAAAATAATATTTTTGCGCCTGATAAAAAAAACTATAATGAGCGCAGAAAAAGACAAGACTCAATATTCTCAAAAGAACATTAAAAGCATGAAAGTTGCCATTTTTTGCATTTTGGCGGCAGTCATCTTTTATTTCGGCGCAAACTTCCTTAAAGGGATTAATGCCTTCAGTCATAAGACCTATTTATATGCTGTCTTTGATGACATCGGTGCGTTGCACGAGAGCACTACCGTCAACGTCAACGGATACCCCATCGGCAAGGTGAGCAAAATCACCATGTTGAGCACGGATCCGGTCAAGATTTGCGCCCAGATTCTTATCACAGAAGACATCGACATTCCGAAAGATTCCAAATTCGAGGTTGTTCAAAAGGACGTTTTGGGCGGCATGGCCGTCAATGTGCTCATCGGCAAATCCACGACAATGGCTCATGACGGAGACACCTTAGCCTGCGGTCTCGCCCCTGGCATGTTCGACGGCATTGATGACATGAAGGCGCAACTGCAAAGTGTGCTGGCTTCCGTTGACACCATCGGGTTGGCGGTCAAATCCGCATTCTTGCTGGAAGACTCCCAAAATGGCGCCATCATGCTGAAGAACACGCTCATCAACTTAGAGGCATCTACACGCCATCTCAACCAGATTTTGGCCACCAATGAAGGCAAAATCAACCATGTGGTCGGTCAACTCGACCAATTGAGCAACACCTTAGGCAACGCCGCCCCACAAATCAATGCCATCATCCAAAATCTGGACCACATTTCCGACTCCATCGCCCAAAGCAACATCCGAGGCTTGCTCCTTGACGCGCAAGAGACGATGGCACACATCAATGCCGTTACCGCCAAACTGGAAAACGGAGAAGGCTCAGTCGGACAACTAATGAACAACGACTCTTTATATGCTAACCTAAATAAAACCACAGAAAGCCTGAATGCATTATTGAAGGATTTAAAAGAGCATCCGGGAAGATATATCAATGTCAGCGTTTTCGGCGGAAAGAAAAATCAAAACAATTAATCCTATGTCATTAGAAATTACAGGAAAGTTAATCGCAAGACTGCAAATGCAATCCGGCACCAGTAAAGCCGGCAACAATTGGCAAAAACAAGAATTTGTCATCGAAACCATGGACCAATACCCCAAGAAGATATGTGCGAACCTCTGGGGCGACCGCATCGACCAGCTCAATCAAGTTAACATCAACGACACCGTTAAAGTCTCTTTCGATTTGGAATCCAGAGAATTTAACGGCAAATGGTACACCGACGTGAAGGCATGGAAAGTAGAGCCCGCCATGGCCAATCAAGCTGGCACAGCCGGCGTATCGAACACCCCTATCGTGAACGATCCATTTTCTCAATCGATGGGACAACCACAATACAATCCACCTATGGCTCCGCAGGCCGGAGACAATCTTCCTCCTATTGGCGAAGTCGAAGGCACATTCACCGACAATGGTGGTGACGACCTCCCATTCTAATAATATTGTATAACCAAACTCATCCAATATGGACACTGGAATATGCTTATGGATGTCCGTTGCCGTGCGCGCCGAAGCCAGACACGCCTCTGAAATGGTAACACAGCTCCTATTTGGCGAAACCTACCGCGTGCTCATCGCCACTACCGAATGGCTCAACATCCGAACAGACGATTGCGGCTATGAAGGTTGGATTAGCACCAAACAGCACACGGCCTTGACAGAAGAGCAATACACACAATATTTGTCAATGCCCAAGCAACTTGTAGACACCCCATTCCTGTATTTGCGCGATGCGGACACCCATATAGCATTCCCGATTTTTATCGGTTCACAGTTTCCAAAACCACAAGATGGCAGTTTTACGATCGGTTCCAGACGATTTACAACAGATGCCGTATCTGCTCCATCAAGTTTACGCCATAAAGGACTCAGTGAGCAGCAAGACAGACTCCTATCGGTCGCCTTCCAATACTTAAATGCGCCCTATCTGTGGGGCGGGCGGACACCTGCCGGCATCGACTGTTCCGGATTCGTACAAATGGTGTTCAAGCAAATTGGCATAGACCTTCCTCGCGATGCATCTCAGCAGGTTCATGCCGGCCAAGTCATTGATTTCATCCAAGAAGCCCAAATCGGAGATATCGCCTTCTTCGAAAATGAGGAGGGGGTCATCGTCCACACCGGCATTGTCTGCGGCTATCAGCAAATCATTCACGCCAGCGGTCATGTGCAAATCAACACTTTAGACGAAACGGGCATCTTCCACACGGGGCTAAAAAAATACACGCATCGCTTACGCATCATCAAAAGAGTGCTTCTCTAAACCGCTATGAGCAAGAAAATCATTATCATCTTATGCAGTTTGGCTGCCGCCGGGCTCATCCTTGTCGGCGCTGCCTATTTCACCATTTTTGCAAAAAACACCAAAAACAGCGAGAATGTCCTTCTCAAAATTCCCCGCCAAGCGTCTTACGAACAAGTATTAGATAGTTTGCGGAGCCACGACATTTTGCGCAACGAGAGCACCTTCAAAATGGTTGTTAAAGCCATGCGATTTAAAACCATGCGCGTCGGCAAGTACGAAATCGAACCCAGCATGAGCAACTACAAGTTGGTTCGACTGCTGCGTGCAGGGCAACACTACCCCATAAAATTTTCTTTCAATAACACAAGAACATTAGACCAATTTGTGGAGAAAGTAGGTCATCAATTCTTCTTTGAACCCGAAGAATTGAGCGCCCTGCTCCATGATCGCGATTTTCTTGCCAAGCATCATCTAACAGAAGAAACCGTGCCGTCCATTTTCATCCCCAACAGTTATGAAATCTACTATGATATTACTGCGGAAGCTTTCTTTGAGAAAATGTACGAGCAGTATCAACAATTTTGGAATAGCGAACGCACTCAATTGGCCAAAGAAATCGGTCTGACCCCAACAGAAGTATCCACCTTAGCATCCATCGTTGAGGAAGAAAACTTCAGACCTTCCGAAAAGGCCATCATTGCCGGATTGTATATCAACCGTCTGCAAAAAGGCATGCTGCTGCAATCCGACCCAACGGTTAAATTCGCAATCGGGGATTTTGCACGCAAACGCATTCTCAATGCGGACTTGGCCATCGACTCTCCATACAACACTTACAAATACAAAGGATTGCCGCCGGGGCCCATCCGCATACCTGAAGCGTCCACTTTAGATTCTGTTCTCCACTATCGTCATCACAACTATCTGTTCATGTGCGCCAAAGAGGACCTGTCCGGCTATCACAACTTCACGGCCAGCGCAGCAGAGCATGCGCAAAATGCGGCGCGCTACAGAGCCACCCTGAACAAACAACATATCAAACGATAAATTCACATTATGAGTACCTATAGCATCGGCATCGACATCGGGGCCACCAACACCGACATCGGATTAGTTCGCAATGACGGCACCGTCATGGGGCATCATATCTTAAAAACGCAAGAATACGAACAGACGGATGCCTACATCCGCGATATCACCCATGGCATTCGTCAGCTGATGCAGGGCCATGCCATTTCTGCCATAGATGGCATCGGCATTGGGGCTCCTAATGCCAATTTCTTCAATGGCTGTATCGAAGAGAACACGGTGAATTTACGCATCAAAGAGCGCATTCCATTGAGAGCACTGCTAACCGAATCTTTCCAAGTGCCCATCGTTGTTGACAACGACGCCAATGCGGCAGCGTACGGTGAGCACATCTATGGCGGGGCAAAAGAGATGCGCCATTTCATCATGCTCACCTTGGGCACAGGGGTTGGCAGCGGCATTGTCATTGACAACCAGATTCTGCATGGGCACACGGGCACTGCAGGAGAATTGGGGCATGCCATCGTAAATCCAATGGGCAGGAGATGCCATTGCGGCCGTATCGGCTGTATTGAAGCTTACGCTTGTGCGCAAGGCATTTGCGACAATTATATTGAAGAATGGAAAAAAGGAGAAATCAAGCCCCTCCTTGAGCCGGAAGATGTGAGCACGGTCACCTGCCAATTTATCGGCGAATCCGCGGTAAAGGGGGATCCTTTGGCCATGAAGGCTTACGACACCACGGCTTATTGGCTGGGCATCGCCTTGGCCAATGCGGCCGCCTTTTCCGCTCCCGAAGCCATCTTTCTCATGGGCGGTCCCACTCGAGCCGGAGAAGCACTCATGAAGCCGCTACGCCACTATTTCGAAGAACATCTTTTATACATATACAAAGGAAAAATTTCGGTACAGTTATCCCTATTAAATAGTAACGACGCCGCCATATTAGGCGCCGCCGCACTATCAAAACTAATATATTAAGCGATAAAAAAATTAATGATCACCTCTTACAAAACGGGGTTTTTCCGTTGTTTTAGCAATTTGCTTGGCATCTAACTTGCTGATGTTGAGCAGAAGTCCAATCGCACTACCAGACACAATCAAGGAGGCACCACCACTACTGATAAGCGGGAGCGTCTGACCCGTTGCAGGTAGCAAATCGCAATTCACACCGATGTGAACCAACGCTTGGCTGGTCAGCCAAAATCCAATCCCAAAGGCCAGCAATTTTCCAAACGGACCGCCTGCGTTTTTGGATATTTCTCTTGCTCGATAGAAAAAGATCAGGTATATCATAATAATCAAAATACCTGCAGCGATGCCGATTTCTTCATATAGGGAGGCAAATGCATAGTCGGTACTATTTTCAGGCAGGCGGTTTTTGATAACGCCCTTGCCAGGGCCAGCGGGATGGAAACCGCCACGGGCAATGGCAGCGCGCGACAGCACCATCTGGTCACCATAATTCTGACTATTGTCTTTAGTCAAATAATATTCAATACGATTCACAAAGGTCGTCATTCGACCAATGTGCAGGTCTTGGTCGCTTTTCATGCTGACAAGCACCACCAGGGCCACACAAGTCACGGCTAAAGCCGCAAGGCCCGACACGAACAGCAATTGTTTTGTCTTAAAATTGGCCACAAAAAACATCATCAAACAAGTAATAAAGAAGATGATGGCCGTGGACATATTGAGGGCGGCCATACCGAGCGCAAATATGCACATGACGCCAAAAACATGAACCACCTCATGGGTAGTCAACTCATTTCCATCCTTATACCTTCGAGCAATAAAATTGGAAATATAAATAATGACCATAAATCCAATCAGATAGAAAGTCTGCACGTCATGTCCCATAATCGTAACGCCACGCACTGCCTGGGAGAACAACGTAAAACCGAGCAGCACTAACGCCCCCATGAAAAGGACTGGCGACAAGACGCCAACCAGTCGATAATCAATCAAATAAACGAATGCCATAATGCCATAACAAACCAGCAAATGGAAAATATGGTTCAAGACCCTGCCGCCATCGGTACTGTACACCACCAATACGGACAAAGTGCTCAAAAGGAAGACCAAAATCAGCAAGATTTTATCTCCTTTGAATTGGAATCTGGGTTGTTTTAGCAAATCAGGCATAACCGTAAATATTAAAGTTGAGCAACTGCTTCTTGGAATTTATCCCCTCTTTCACGATATGTTTGGGAAGCCGTACCATTCACACCCGGTGAGAAAAGTACAGCATAGCCTTTATCGCACGCATAGTAGGCTTGGCAGACGGCATCTTCCAAATTCATTTCTACCATAACAGGAATTCCCAGCGACGCCAAATGCTCATATACTTCAGAATTATAAACTCCTTGTACAACAACAGCTTTGACCTTTTCGCGAACGACCTCCATCAAAGCATCTGAAATTTTGTCAACGCTGTCGATATTGGTTATCCATATCGTCGGCTTCTTCATACTTTGAATAGAATACCAAACTGCATTGGTGTTGGTAGAACGTGAATCATCAATAAAATCAACATTATTGATGGTTTTAACCGTTTCCAACTTATGAGAACTTCCTTCAAAATCAGACAATGAAGCGGCGATATTTTTCTTACGGATATTGATTAAATGGGCGGACAGTGTTGCTACCATCGGGTTTGCATGTTCTCTCTCCTGTTCGAACATACGAAAGTTGTTTGTTTTGTTTGTTGGCATAGGTAAATAGGTTAAAGGTTTAGGTTTGGTTTTTAGGTTTATCGGATTTTAAGGGTAACCAGCGTTAAGACTACAAGAATCAAGCTGACCAGTATGAATCGTTGAGCAATTTTATTCTCTTGCAATCCTTTCATTTGGAAATGATGATGTATCGGCGTCATCAGGAATACGCGGCGGCCTTCACCATAGCGTTTTTTCGTAAACTTGAAATAACTGGTTTGTATGATTACAGTAACCGTTTCAATCAAATAGATACCGCAAAGAATCGGAATAAGAAGTTCTTTTCGAATGATGATACAAGATACTGCCACGATGCCGCCGAGCATCAAACTGCCCGTGTCGCCCATGAAAATCTGTGCCGGATAGCAGTTCCACCAGTAAAATCCAAGACAGGCACCGAGAACAGCGGAAACAAATATTACCAATTCGCCTATATGCGGTATGTACATGATGTCCAAATAATCGGCAAAGACAATATTACCTGACACATAGGCCAAGATAGCAATGCCGGCCGCCACAGTCGCGGTTGTGCCCGTGGCCAAGCCATCGATACCATCGGTCAGATTAGCGCCATTGGAAACAGCAGCAATGATGAAAATCACAATGGGAATGAAAAACAAGAAAGACCATTTTCCTGTTTTATCGCCGAACCATGCCGTAATCCATGAATAGTTCATCTCATGATTTTTAACAAACGGGATGGTCGTTTTGGTGGAATGGTGAGGCGTTCCGAAAATCTTCGGTGCCTTTTCAGCATCTTGGTTCTCCACTTGGAGTACAGATTCAATCGGGGTATATTCAGAAGTTCTACTCACCTTTTCACAAATCGTAGCATCTGGGTGGAAATACATCACCACACCTACGATAACACCCAACACGATTTGTCCCGCCATCTTCATTTTCGGAGAAAGACCATCTTTATCTTGTTTTTGATACGTGCCGTCTTTCTTCATTTTTTTGGCTTTCATTTTATAGAAGTCATCCATGAAACCCAACCAGCCCAACCACATGGTGGTAAAGAGCATCACGATGACATAGATGTTACGCAATTCGCAAAGCAAAAGAGCCGGAATCAAAATGGCAGCAATGATAATCAAACCGCCCATGGTAGGGGTCCCTGCCTTTTCGTTTTGTCCTGACAATCCAAGATCGCGAACCGTCTCGCCGATCTGTTTTCTCCTTAAAAAGTTAATAAAACGCTTTCCAAAGCAGATTGATATAATCAGAGCAAATACGAATGCCAAAGCAGATCTGACAGAAATGTATTGAAAGACACCTGAGCCAGGAAAATGAAATTTATGCAGCCAATTGAACAAATAGTATAACATATCTTACGCGGTTAGGTTATTCATTAAAAAATTGACGGACTTCCTCCGTATCGTCGAAATGATGTTTCACATGGTTTATTTCCTGATAATTCTCATGGCCTTTGCCGGCGACCAGAAGCACACCGCCCGGTTGAAGCAGCATGCAAGCCGTCTTGATAGCTTCGCGGCGATTTTCGACCACCAAAACATTTTTCTTTTTGGCAGCAGGCACGCCCACCATCATCTCTTCCAAAATCGTGGTCGGGTTTTCTGTTCTTGGATTATCCGAAGTGAGGACCACTTTGGTACTGAACTTGCAAGCGATCTCAGCCATTTCAGGACGTTTAGTCCTGTCGCGGTCGCCACCACAGCCCACCACAGTAATGACCTCTGTTTTATTGTTCGTGATTTCACGAATCGTTTCCAACACATTTTGCAAAGCATCCGGAGTGTGAGCGTAGTCCACAATCGCAGCACTACCATCTTTCCGATGAATCAATTGGAAGCGGCCTGCGGCGCTTTCAAGGGTGCTCATTTGCGTAAGCACCTCATCTTCTGGTTGTCCCAAAAGCACAGCAGCACCATAGATAGCTAAAAGATTGTATGCATTAAAACGACCACACAGTTTGAAGAAGACCTCTTTATCGTTGATGCGCATTTGCAAACCACGGAAGCAGTCATCCAACAGCAATCCCTTAAAGGTAGCTGCCGTTTGCAAACTGTACGTGGAAATTTGAGCTTTGCTGTTCTGCACCATCACCATACCGTTCTTATCGTCCACATTTGTGAGTGCGAACGCTGTCTTAGGCAGATGATCGAAAAAGGCCTTCTTCGCAGCTATATAATTGGCAAAAGTCTTATGAAAATCTAAATGGTCGTGGGTGATATTGCTGAAGATACCGCCGGCAAATTGAAGGCCAGCGATTCTATTTTGGCAAATGGAGTGAGAACTGACTTCCATAAAGCAGTACTCGCAGCCGAACTCCACCATGCGAGCCAACAAACCGTTAAGTTCCACCGCATCGGGTGTTGTATGGGTGGACGGAACTTCTTCCAAACCGATTTTATTTACGATAGTAGAAAGCAAACCCGTCTTATAGCCCATCTGAGTAAAGAGTTTATGGAGCAGCGTCACCGTCGTTGTTTTTCCGTTCGTGCCGGTAATGCCAACCAATTTCAACTTTTTACTCGGATTATCAAAAAACGCAGACGCTATATTGCCCAATGCCAGGGTGCTATCCGTCACTTTCACGAAAGTAACCTCGGCGGATGGATTTACTGGAACATCCTCACAAACCACAACACGGCATCCTTTTTCTATCACTTGCGGAATAAAAGAGTGGCCATCGGTTTGCGTTCCCTTTTGCGCCACATACATCGGCGTTTCCTGGGCATTGTCGCCAGCAACGATCTTACGGGAATCGAACACTACATCCGTAATCTTCCAATCGGCATTGCCGATCAGTTCATAGTGTTTCAGGGATTTTAATAATAGGTCAAGCGGTTTCAATTTCTTACAGGTTAGGTTGGGTTAATGGGTTGGTTTATATCGGTTCTAAATGGAGCCGGACCAGTCGGCGTTCCTTATCATAGGTTTGTTCCTTGACGACGCCTCGGCCCGTTATGGAAGTCTTATAGCCAGCTCGAGTCAGTTCGGCAATGGCATCCGAGGCAATCAGGCCACGAACATCTGGAACCCCATTGACATTGGCTATAGTTTTAGGACTCATCTTCGCCATCGTGCAGGTCTTCTCATTGACGAACATCCAATACTTCGTATTCGACGGATATGCCAATGTATCATACCCAAGATAGCTGAACATCTTATTAAAATACAATCTGTTGATCGGATTTTCCAATTTCAGCGGACGATATGGAAATTCGTCCACATTTTTCATGGCACTGAAATTGGCCGAATTCATAATTGCGCGAGCAATACGGCCGAAGGCATCTACGGCGACCTCACTATGTTGCGGAACATCGTAGATATATACAATCATCGTATAAATCGGAGCATCTTTCGGGAAATAGCCGCAGAATGAGACGGCGTTACGATCGTAAATCCAAGTTCTGGTCTTGGCATCCCAAAGGTCACGAGTACCTGTTTTACCTGCAAACATGCAAGTTGAATCTTTGTAATGGCGGCCGGTGCCATAACGTCCCCAAACGACACTATCCAGATAAGCCCGCGCCTTAGCCAACGTTTTCTCCGAGGCGATTCGTTGCATAATCACCTTAGGTTCATAACGTTCAATCGTATCGTAATTGTTCGTCACATATTTGACAAACAACGGAGACATCATTTTACCGCCATTTGCAACGGCATTGTAAAACATCAGCGTACGCATGACCGGCAAGTGGAAGCCAGCGCCGAAACAGACGGCATAATAGTTGTCGAACTTTCCATCATTACGAATGCTGGCGGGCATAAGGTCACCCAACTGCGTATGAATCGTATCAAAGAATCCGAATTTTTCCAACTGATTGCGATAGCCCGCAAAATTCTTCATGCCGAAGGACTTAACAATAATAGAGGCGACCCCGATATTGGAGGAACGTTGGAAAATCTCATTCGGCGTGCCTAAAGTTTCGCCGTGCACCTTAGAGTCACTTTTGGCATAACGGCGTACCGCGCCCGATTTCAACGGAAACTCAAAGACATGATTAAACATCGGATAGATGCACTCATCGTCCTTGCCTCCATTTTCAAAATAGGCCAACAAAGATGCCAACTTGAAAGTAGAGCCCGGTTCCACCTTCGCATTCATAGCATATTCCATGCTTTCGCTGTAGTAGGTGTTTTCATCCGCTCCAGAGCGAAGCAAATTAGAAATCGCTTTGATTTCGCCGGTGGTCGTTTCCATCACAATGGCGCAACCCCACTCTGCATTCAGTTCAGACAACTTCTGCGCCAGCTCATTATGAACTGCATTTTGAATTTCCAAATTGAGGGTTGTATGAATATTATAGCCGTCAATCGGTTCGATACGGTCCTTCAATGGGACTACCGTGTTGTTCAATTTCAAGAACTTCTTACTGCCCTCTTGCCCAGCCAAAACGGAATCCATCGTGTATTCCAAGCCGAACTTTTTGGTTTCATTGTTCATGCCTAACGTACGACGAGCCATTTCGCCATAAGGATTGATGCGCACATTCGTTGAAATGAAGTTAAGGCACATCTTGAAACGATGGGTATTTCCTTCAGCATCCTTGTATTTCAGATAATTCAAATTGCGGATAAATGCCGTATCCATACTCGTCACCCATGACTTTTCTTGGGATTCATTGACACTGAACAGGGTGCGGTATTTTCCTTGGCTGATGCCTTTCGCAAAGAAATCATGGTAATATTGCTCATCATATTTTGGATAGCGATCCTTAAAATGACGATAGAAGTCGTGTGCCAATTTATTCACCAAATCGTCATAGACATGGGGGTTGGCCTTCAAAGTGTCTTGATGTTCTTTACGGAAATTTTTGCCATCGAAGGCCACTTCAAATACAGCAAAGTTGCCCACTAACAGACGGCCGCGTTCATCATAAATTTCACCGCGTTCGGGTCGAAGGTCGTTGGCGAGCACATAGCATTTAAACAAAGAATCATTCGGAACCGCATTCTCATTTTCAGGGAGGGTCATATCCAAACACTGGTCGCCATTGCCTGTGCTGATAGCACCTTCCGAGAAAGCCAAATGGAACAACATGAAGACACAGGCGAAGCCAAATGCCAACACCAACAAGAGCACGACAAAAGTCCTGTTCTTGAACTTGCTCATTACTTCGTCATCGTTATTCCTTCTCATCCTTTTGTTTATTGCGGTTAAACCAATGATGTTTCTCTTCAACAGGTTCACGGACCGTCATAGTGAACACATGTCTTTCATCAAAGACATAGCCACGATCCTTCATCGTCTGAATCAATATCTTATTTTCTTCGTATGGAATAAACTGATTGTTGGCTTTCAATCGGCTGATTTCCTTTTTATATTCGCTTTCCAGCTTGATAATCTCATTATTTTTCTCTCGGATGCGTTGTTCGCTGACAATGAGGGCCGCCACAAGAACTAGCACAAAGGCGACATACAGGTAAACGGGGCGCATATTCTCGCCCACCAAGAACTCGCCTCCGAAGACATTTTTGAAAATTCTCCCCAAACGGCCCTGTTCTTTTTTCTGCTGTCTTCCGTTTGAATTAGTCGTTGATTTCATGTGGTTCTACCAGTATTTTTTCAGCGACACGCAGTTTTGCGCTGCGCGCACGCGGGTTGGTCATAATTTCATCTTCATCTGGAACAATCGGTTTGCGGGCAATCAGTTTGAACGGGGTCAGCGGATTACCGAAGAAATCCTTTTCCACTTCACCGTTCAGATTGCCGGCACGCATAAAGTTCTTCACCATTCTATCTTCCAAAGAGTGATAGGCGATAATCACCAATCGGCCGCCCGGTTTGAGCGCATCCACGGTCTGCGTCAGAAAAGACTCCAGCACTTCCATCTCCTTGTTTACCTCAATTCGGATGGCTTGGAAAATTTTGGAAAAGTACTTGTTTTCCTTTCCTTTGGGGAGACAAGGACGCAGCGCATCGGCCAATTGGAACGTAGTCTCTATAGGTTGTTCCGCACGCACTTTCACAATGCGCTGGGCCAAACGGCGGCCTTCAGAAAGTTCTCCGTAGGTATAGAAAACGCGACTAAGTTGCGCTTCATCATACTCGTTCACCAGTTCCTTTGCGGAAATGCCGCTTTGGCAGTTCATACGCATATCCAGCACGCCGTCTTCACGATAAGAGAAGCCACGTTCCGGCGTATCAATCTGATGGGAGGAGATACCCAGATCCGCAAAAATGCCATCCACCGGATACGCTTTATGATATTGTAAAAAACGGGTGAGATTTTTAAAATTCGATGGCACAAATTGGAAGCGCTCATCTTCTATGAGATTGGCGTGACTGTCTTCGTCTTGGTCAAAAGCGATCAAGCGACCGGTGGTCAATTTCTCCAAAATCGCACGAGAATGGCCGCCGCCACCAAAGGTAACATCGACATAAGTACCGGCAGGGTCAACCACCAAATTATCTATAGAAGGATGCAGCAGGACAGGATTATGATAACTCATCCGTCACCTCCTTTGCTGCCTGATATTGGCCCATGTGAATCTGCTCATTGAGTTTTTCAAGTTCTTCCGGTGCCATATCGAACTTTTCGTGATATTTACTGCAATTCCAAATTTCGATTTTACCGTTATCGAGCAACAGAACGATTTCCTTATCAATATGATATTGTTCCATCAGGGGCTTCGGAATCACGATGCGGTCTTGCGCGTCACGCTCCAGGCAGGCAGTATTGCGCAAAAATGCATTACGGTATTGTTTCACCAAAGTGAGGTTGCGATCCAAAGAATTCAAATATGCCATCTGCTCTTGGTAGGCCTTCTCCGACCAGAGCATGATGTGCTCGCCAAAACCATGCGTTGCATAGAAAGTGCTCCGCTCGTCTTCGGGCAACGAACGCAAAAGGGCGGTCGGCAATTTCAAACGACCACTCTTCTCAATGGAGACTTCCCAATATCCGTACTCTAAATTCGGCATCTTTTTATCGCTTTTTTAGTGGGACAAAAATATACTTTTTTTATTTCCACTTCCATTAGTTTCATTTAATTTCCATATAAGTATCCAAAAATCATCATAACATACTGATATTCAATATGGAAATTTTTGGAAAAGTTATTAACAACACCCAAGATATAAACATTAAGATATTGATAACTTGACAATTACAAACAAGTCTTTTTATCAAAATACCAATTATCTATAATTCAATAACTTAATTAAAAAGATATGAAATATTGGTGTTCATAACCGACTATTTTGCGCTTCTTTTTCGGAGATTATTGGAAAAAAATGGAATTTTTTGGATGATCGTTTGCATTTTCAAGCTTTGAGGTATTGTGATTTTTATGAAATTTTCACTTTGTTCTTTCAGAAGTAAGTATTATTTTTGCGCCTTATTAACAATCCATTTTTTATGAAAAGATCTTTTTTAGTGTTCTCTTTATTATGTCTTGCCTGCGCTCTTTTTGCGCAGTATGACTACAGCCATATTGAATTCAAAGACAAAGTATATGTAGATGGTATCGAGAGCGTTACATTTCGCTCAGGCAATTACCTGCTGAGCGATCCCGTGATGACTTTGGGAGGAGAGCCTTTGACCATCACTTTTGACGATTTGGAAGAAGAGTCCCGCTATCTCAAGTTCACCATTATCCACTGCACACACGATTGGCAATTGTCGGACATGAATCCCATCGAATACATCGACGGTTTCACGGAGGACATCATCGACAAGTACAACTACTCCTTCAACACTATTGTGCATTACATGCAGTATGAGGCTACCTTCCCAAACGAGAACATCGCCCCCTCAAAATCTGGCAACTACATTCTATTTGTGTATGACGACACACCGGAAAATCCGATTTTGACCCGTCGCTTTATGGTCATCGAGAACGACCAAGTGGGCATCACTGGCGATGTACACGCCTCCTCTGAGGTCGCCGATCGCTTTACCAAACAAGAGGTGGATTTCTCTGTAAACAGTGGGCACTACATCATCCGCAACCCGGTCATGACACTCCACGCCACCATCAAGCAGAATGGTCGCTGGGACAATGCCATATATGGTCTCACCTACCGTTCCAGTTCCCCTGGAGAGTTCAACTTCGACTATGACGACGGGCGCAACACTTTTCAAGGCGGTGCCGAGTTCCGCACCTTCGACATCCGCACGCTTCGTTCCAACGGAGACCGCATCATAGGCATCAACTTCGACCATCGCCGCAACAACGCCTACGTGCTTCAAGACGATGCCCGTCCATTTGGAGCCTACGAAAGTCGCAGCACCATGAACGGCGGCTGCATTTATCGCAACATAGACATTCCCAATCCCTATTCCGAAGACTATGTTTACACGCATTTTACATTGAAAAGCACCTTCCCTTTCACAGATGGCGATGTGTATGTTTTCGGCCAGCTGACAGATTGGCAAATCAAACCCGAAGCCAAACTGGTTTACAACGAGCAATACAAATTCTGGGAAACAGATTTCCTAATCAAACAAGGGGTATATAATTATCAATATGTATATGTGCCTTATGGCACGAACACCATTGATGCCACCTACATTGAAGGCACTCATTACGAAACCAACAACATGTACACGGTATTCATCTATTTTAGAGAAGAAGGCAGTTCCTACGACAAATTGATTGGCATAAAACATTTCAAACCGTGATAAAATAGAAACTCACCCATTGGGCTGAGTAACGGCAAACCTTTCATCGACCATTTTTATTACTTTTGCAATTCGAAAATAATAATTCTAACAAATATGAAAAAGATCTTACTATCAGCACTTTTAATTGTCCTCACGTGCGTCACCTTTGGTCAAGCACAGAAAATTACGATTGAAGACATTTGGGACAACTACAAATTCTATCCACGCGGCGTTGCCGGTTACACCGCCATGCCTAAAAGCGACTATTACACTGTCGTAAAACGCGCCGGCATTGAGCGTTACAGTTTCGCCACGGGTGAAAAAGTGGACTTGCTCGTCAGCAACGAAGACTTGGAGCGCCTCAGCAACGGATTTGTAAACATCAGCAAAGTCAGCAGTTACGAATTTTCCAATGATGAGAAGAAAATCATGCTTGCCATAGACGAAGAGAGCATTTGGCGCCGCTCCACCTTAGCATTTTACTATGTTTACGACATTGCCAACAAAACGCTCACGCTGGTAGCCGACACCAATACCAAATTGCATTTCGCATTCCTGTCCGAAGACGGTCAGAAAGTGCTTTTCGCACGCGATTGCGACCTTTTCTATCAAGAACTCGCCTCTGGCAAAATCACCCAAATCACTCATGACGGCAAAGAAAACGCCATCCTCAATGGTTATGCCGACTGGGTTTACGAGGAAGAATTAGACATGTCCAGCGCCGCCTCTTGGTCTCCGGACGGCAGCAAAATTGCCTTTTTGCGCTTTGACGAAAGTCGGGTGAAAGAGTACAACTTCGCCATTTATGACGAACTCTATCCAACCGACTTCAAATACAAATACCCCAAAGCAGGTGAAGACAACTCATTAGTAGATGTTTACATTTATGACCTCGCATCCGCACAACTCTCCAAAGTGGACCTTGGCGACAACAGCAACTGCTATTTCCCACGTGTTTATTGGCAACCGAATAGCAACAATGCGATCATCCTCAAACTCAACCGTCATCAAAATCAACTCGACTTCATTCGTTTCAACACCACCACAAAGCAACAAGATATTGTCTATACCGACAAAAACGACAAGTGGTTGGATGTCACGGACAACTATTATTTCTTAAAAGACGGCAAAACCATGATTGTGACCTCCGAACGCGACGGTTTCAACCACATTTACAAAGTCACACTCGGCGGCAGCATCACCCAGCTCACCTCGGGCAAATGGGAAGTCAACGCCATCCAATTTGTAAACGAGGCCAAAAAGCAGATTTACTACACATCCAACGAAAGCGGTGTCTTGAACCGCGACCTTTATGTCATCCATTTTGACGGTAAAAAGAAGACTCTGCTCAGCAGCGGCGACGGTTGGAACGAGCCGGCCTTCAGTCCTAACGGCAACTTCTACCGCAACATGTACTCCAACCTCAACACCGTACCCAAATACACGATTCGAGACGCCAAGGGCAAAGAATTGCGTGTTTTGAATGACAACAAGAACATTCAAGAAACAATGAAAGAATATGGTTTCGCGCAACGCGAAATCATCAGCTTCGTTACCGAAGACGGCACGCAGCTGAACGGTTGGATGATGAAGCCCGCCAATTTCAATCCGAACAAGAAATACCCGGTGATGATGAACTGCTACGGCGGTCCGGGCAGCCAGCAAGTTATGAATGCCTACAGCAGCGCGCAAGACCTCGCCTTCTATCAGATGCTCGCACAGCACGGCTACATCTCCGTCTGCGTTGACGGTCGTGGCACGGCCACCCGCGGCGACGAGTTCAAGAAAATCATCTATCAACAGATGGGCAAATACGAAGCCATCGACCAGATTGCTACGGCCAACTACCTCAAGACCTTACCATATGTTGACGGCAATCGCATCGGCATCTGGGGCTGGAGTTTCGGTGGCTACCTCTCCGCACTCTCCATGTTCCGTGGCGACGGCGCCTTCAAGATGGCCATCTCCGTGGCTCCCGTCACCAACTGGCGCTACTACGACAACATCTACACCGAACGCTTTATGAGAACACCGCAAGAGAACCCCGACGGCTACGACCTCAACTCCCCGACCACCTACGCCAAACAGCTCAACGGCAAGTACTTCCTCATCCACGGTACCGCCGATGACAACGTACACTTCCAGAACGCTATGGAATTGGTGAAAGCCCTGAACGAAGCCGGCGTTGAGTACGACCAGTTCTTCTTCCCCAACAAAAACCACTTCATCATGGGTGGCAACACCAGAACCTATCTGTACAACAAGTTGGCGAAGTACATTTTAGAGAATTTGTAAGGAAGAGGCTATAACAGAACATAGCATCTCCAGCATTCATAAGCAAGCCCTGTCCCACCCAGGGCATCTTCCTCGACAGCCAGATTTTCGCTGACTACCAGTTCATTTCCGACCTGATACGCAGCGCGAAGCGGTCCATCGTCCTGTTCGACAACTACGCCGACGACAGCGTGCTGACGCAGTGGTCCCAACGCTCTGAAAGCGTCGCGGCCACTGTCTGCGCAAGCCGTGTCTGCGGTTGGATATCTGGCACCACAATGGTCTGCTGGTATTCCTCCATGCCATCCCTGAAACTTTCTTTAGGTCGGCGGACAATGGTCAAAGTTTTTTTTTATATTTGCCGCCTCATAATAATAAAGTATCATTAATATGCGAAAATCTATACTTTTTACCCTCCTTTTTGCAGCCATCCTTAGTTTCGCCCGCGCCGACGGTGGCATGTGGCTGCCCCTCTTTTTGAACTACAATGAAGCTGAAATGCAGTCACTTGGCTTCCGACTCACGGCTGAGGACGTCTATAGCGTCAACCACAACAGCATGAAGGACGCTGTAATGCTCTTCGGAGGCGGCTGCACCGGCGAGCTCATCTCCTCACAAGGCCTCGTTCTTACCAACCACCACTGCGGTTACTCCTACGTGCAGTCGCACAGCACCATGGAGCAGAACCACCTTCAAAACGGCTTCTGGGCCAAATCCAAAGCCGAAGAAATCCCTATGGAGGGCCTCACCGTAACATTCTTGGTCTATATGCAAGATGTAACCCAAGAAGTGCTTGCCGGCGTCACAGCCAAGACCACTGAAAAAGAGCGTCAGAACATAGTGGACCAGAACAGCAAAATGGTTATTGCCAACGCCACCAAGGACAATGGCTATAAAGCCACCATCAAGCCCTTCTACTATGGCAACCAGTATTTCATGTTCGTCACGGAGACTTACAGCGACATCCGCTTAGTAGGCGTGCCACCCGAGAGCATCGGCAAGTTCGGCGGTGACAGCGACAACTGGATTTGGCCGAGACACACCGGCGACTTCTCCTTGTGGCGCATCTACACCGACAAAAACGGCAAACCGGCGAAATATAATCCCGACAATATCCCAATGTCTCCTAAGAAATACTTCCCTATTTCCATCAAAGGCATTGAAGAAAACGACTTCACCTTGGTATTCGGTTACCCCGGCAGCACCCGTCAATTCCTGCTTTCTGACGGAGTTGATGTAGTTGCCAATGTGCAAAATCCCATCGCCATCGATGCCCGCACCATTCGTTTGAATGCCATGAAACGCCAGATGAACCTTGACCCGCGCATTCGCCTTATGTATTCCGCAAAAGCCAACAGCATCTCCAACGGCTGGAAGAAATGGCAGGGCGAAAGCAAGGGCATCCTCGAATGCGACGTCATTGGCAAAAAGCAAGCCCAAGAACAAGATTTCCAAGCGTGGGTGAATGCCGATCGCAATCGCCAACAGGCCTACGGTTCCCTTATCAATGATATGAGAAAAGTCTATAAGGACTACGCCAAACAGACCAACATCACGACCTTCATCGGCGAATGCGTCTTTGGACCTGAAATTATTTCCAGCCTCGTACATCCATACTACCGCACCTTATGTTTGCAAACGCCTACGGATAACGATCGCCAAAAAATCTTAAGCAAGAACGAATCCTTCCGCCAAAGTTATTGCTTGGATATTGACAAAGAAGCTTTTGTAGAACTCTTGACGTATTATTTCACGAAAGAGTATCCTGAATTCATTCCGACAGAATTGCACAAATACATTCAAGACGAAGCCACGGTCCGCCAAATGATGACTGCGCTTTGGGATAAGCAAGCCACTACCGCACCTTATCTCACAGACAATGACAAGTTTGTTGACTTCGTCAAAAATGCCTCCGCAAAGCAGATTGCCAAAAGTGCGAACAACGAACTATTGGTACTTTACAATTCGATTTACACGGTTTATCGCCAAGCTTGGGAAGTCAACAACCAAGACAACGAGCAGTTGAACGGTTACTACCGCACTTATGTCAAAGCGCTCCGGGAGAAAGACACCAACCGCGTATTTTATCCAGACGCCAACCTCACGCTGCGCGTCACCTACGGCCAGGTGAAAGGCTTTGAACCTGCCGACGGGGTAAACTACGAATACTACACCACTTTGGACGGCATTATCCAAAAAGAGAATCCAGATGTTTACGACTACAAAGTGGATCCCAAGCTGAAGCAATTATACGAAGCTAAAGATTATGGCAGATATGCCAACAAAGAAGGCAAGTTGCCTGTTGCCTTTATTGCCAGCAACCACACCACCGGCGGCAACTCCGGCAGTCCGGTCATCAATGCCAACGGCGAACTCATCGGCACCAACTTCGACCGCGTATGGGAAGGCACGATGAGCGACATCTATTACGATGTGAACCGCTGTCGCAACATCAGTTTGGACGCCCGCTATTTCCTCTTCATCGTGGACAAATTCGCCCACGCCCAGAACCTCATCGACGAGATGACGATTGTAGAATAATGCTGACTAATGAGAACTTTGACCATAGACGTTCACTTCTCACTTGAAATCCGAAACTTGAAACCATATGATATCTTTCGACAATATTGACAAATACGATTGGCTGTATGACTTGTACATGAACTATTTATGTATGGTACACAACCACATCTATTATCGCAAGTTTTTCATTCTAAACAAAGAGAACATACCAAAGAAGGGGGAACCGACTTTGGTCATTGCGAACCACCAAAACGGCGCTATGGATGCCATGGCCATCTTGCACACGATGTTTAGAGATCGTCGCCAGCCCATATTCATTGCGCGTGGCGACATTTTCAAGAAAGATGGCGTTGCTAAGATTTTGCGATTTTTGAAAATCATGCCTACGTTCCGTACGCGAGACGGGAATGTGAACGATGTGAGAAGCAATATCGGTCTTTTCAATCGTGTGGCCAAAGTGCTCAGCGACGGCGGCACCGTTGTCATATTTCCGGAAGCAACGCACCAACATGGGCACTACATGAACACCTTCAAGAAAGGATTCAGTAGAATTGCCTATGCCGCCGAAGAACTTAACGATTTCAAGTTAGGCCTTAAAATCCTTCCGCTCAACATCCACTACTCCAACTACTTCACTTTTCGCAGCGACTTGATGGTCACGGTCGGCGAGCCCTTCACCTTTGAAGAACTGTTTGACACCTACAAAGAAAATCATGATAAGGGGTATCTGGCCCTAAATGAGAAAGCGCGTGCCCGAGTTAAAGAATTAACTCCGGACATTGACATTCCTGAATACTACAATGAAATCGAGGCCCTCACCCACATGATGAGCGAGCCGCTGTTGCGCAGCAAAGGATTGAAGGTCAACAACCTGCCCAACCAAAAAGATGCTGCCATGACAATCATTGCAGACATTAAGCGCTACAAAGAAAAAAGTGAAGAAAAATTCACAGACTTAATGCTCAAGATGCGCAAATACATGCAGTTGCTCAAAAACTGCACCCTGCACAATTGGGTCATCAATAGAACACTTTCCGTGTCGGCAATCGCCCTTCGTGTCATAGTCATGTTATTGATGCTGCCATTCTTCATCTTCGGGTACATCAACAACTATGTTCCACGCGCCATCACCAAGCATTTTACCAATAAGGCCAAAGACCCCATGTTCCACTCCTCTTTCCAATATGTGATTGGAACCGTTGCCACCTTCCCGGGGTGCTATTTGATATTGTTAGCTATTGTTTGGTTGATTAGCAAGAAATTCTGGATTGCTTTAGCCTATGTGTTCTTGACCTTCCTAACGGCCTTTGTCGTACACTATTACAAAATCGGCGTACACAAACTGTTTACGATCTTCAGGGCAAGAAAAATTCATCGCACAGACGAGTACAAAGAATTGTGTCGTCTGAACGATGAAATCACAGAAACAATGGAGGGAATAATCCTCTAATTATTTCTTTTTAGTTTGTTCCTTTACGGCTGAAGTCAATTGGCTAACGGCGCTTTTGACTTCTTTGTCTTTCGTAATTTTGGTAACGGCGGATTTGATGTCTTTGTCCTTCTTCAACTGCTTGAGGGCTTCCTTTACATCTTTATCCTTTGCAATATCGCTAATTGCATCTTTAACTTCTTTGTTTCCGGCAATGCCTTTTACGATTTTAGATAAATCCATAGTAGTAATATTTTAATAGTCAATATTAGTATTCCATCATAGGATCCAGCGTCTTGGCTTGTTCGATCATCTTTTCAACTTCCTTTACAGAAGGGACGCGGTTGCAAAGATTTTTTGCGTTGTTCACCTCTTCCATCTTGGGTTGGAGGTTGGCAGCGACTCTGTGGCGGAATTCCTTAACGGTATCTACGCCGGAAGCTTCCAAAAGTTCTGCAAATTGGCCAGCGACGCCCTTGATGCGGAAAAGGTCAGCGTGATTGGTCCAACGGAGCACGAGTTTCTCGCTAATGCCGGTTTCTTCAGCCAGTTTTACGCGGCCGGCCTTCTTAGCGCATTTGTTCAAAAGGTCCTCTGTGGTTTTAATGCCAGCAGCATTCAGTTTCTCACCGTAAACGCCGCCAACGCCTTCAATTTCTTCAATTTTATAAGCCATAGTAATTTTGTATTAGATAATGCCTACTCTTCAGGGATTTTCGGCGGACTCCACATATTTTCTAACAGGCCGCAAAGATAGAAAAAAATTGTCAGGGCGAAAGATGATTCGACCCTACGAGATTTTCCACGCATTGATATTTCTTTCTGCCGTGCTGTAATTCACACCTATTTTCATCAGGGTACGTTCGTCGTTTTGGAAACGTTCGGCATAGCCCTTCTCGTCAATTTGGGCGAGGG
>JAKSMD010000050.1 GCA_024400815.1 Bacteroidales bacterium
GGTCCGTTTGCTGTGCATGGCTTGGGGCACATGGACATCTACACTCTGTCCCGGCAGTATGCTCTCCCGCTCGTCTGGCAAGGTACCGCGGCGCCCCGGCTCGTGGGACTGCTGGGCGCCTTGCTCACAGTCGGCTACTCTTTCTTCAAATACAGGGCGTTGGGCGATCTTACCATCTTTCTGAATTTCTCCATCTTGCCTATTCTCGGCACAACGTATGTGGTTATCGGCTCCTTCTGTTGGGATGCATTGGTTCTGGCACTGCCCGTCGGTTTGATTACCGTCGCGGTGCTTCACGCCAACAATACGGTAGATATCGAAAGCGACAAAACGGCTGGCATCAAAACATTTGCTATGCTTCTTGGTGTCAAAACTTCGGCCAAATTGTACGTCGCCTATATGCTAATTCCTTTTATATGCGTGTTTGGGTCTGTTTTGGTAGGCCGTTTGCCGTGGCTGTCGCTCCTCTGTCTTATAGCATTGGTTCCGGCTGCCGGCAATATCCGTGCGGCCAGACAATACGTTGCCAAAGGCAAAGACGCGCTGATGGGTCTGGACCAGAAAACGGCACAATTGCAGTTGTCGTTTAGCGTGCTGCTGACGCTCGGCCTTGTAATCGCCGCTGTCATTTAGTCTTTTAATATTCCAAGTATGAGCCAGATAAAAGAGATTTGTAGGATGGTTGTCCCGCTGTTGATTGCTGCGGTGCTGTGGTTCTATATGTTCAGTCCGTGGACAGCCGGCCTAACCAACTTCTGGTTGACGATGGCGTTTGCCGCCGTGGTGCTGACGACGATGACGCTGCTATTTTCCAAAGGACAGGAAATCTTTCAAAATGTAGATAAAAATCTCAAAAACATAGCGTTGCAGATTGCTGTCGGCTTTGCTATTGCTTTTGTTCTCTGGGGCATCTTTTGGCTTGGCGACAAAGTCTCGCAATGGCTGTTTGATTTTGCCCGCCCGCAGGTAGATGCCGTATATGGTATGAAAACGGGATTGCCAGACGGGGTGATTGCCCTATTGCTGTTATTCGTCATCGGCCCTGCCGAAGAGTTTTTCTGGAGAGGCTTTGTGCAGCGCGGAATGGTGAAACTTTTCCCTTCCCGCAAGGGCTTGTTTTCCGCTGAAAATGTGGGTTTTGCGGTCACGACGGTGGTTTATGCGTTGGTGCACATTTGGTCCTTCAACTTCATGTTGGTAATGGCTGCATTGGTAGCCGGCTTTATCTGGGGCTTGCTATATCGACTGCGCCCTTCTTTGCTGCCGGCGCTGATTGTCTCGCACGCCGTCTGGGACGCATTAGTGTTCGTCATATTGCCAATTATGTAGGGGCGAAAAAATTTCCGCTCATTTCCATAAAGTTCGGATTGTAGTGTAATAAAATTCTTAGCCGAGTGCTATCAGGACAAATAGTTATGCTGGTTAACAATACCATAGAAAATGAGTATAGAGATTGCGTATTTGCTGTTATACCTGTTGATTATTTGCAGCTGTCATAAAAAGGCAGTTTACAACAGGAAGGATTAGTTTTTCTTAATAACTAATAGTTAAATTGAGAATTTTGGGCGCCACTCTGAAAAGTCAAAGTGAGAAGTGTGGTGGCTCCCTGAAGCTAATAGCAGCCGTAGGCAAAAGTCAATGTCAAAGTCAATAGTCAATGTTTTTTATGTAGTTTTGCCGCCGTTATGAAACCGAAGAAACTGTTCTATATCTTATTGGCAGCGTGGGTGTTGCTTGACATGCTTGCGGCTATTTTTACCCCTGTGCATGCCGATGAGGCCTACTATGCACTATATGGGCAGTTTTTGGACTGGGGCTACTATGACCATCCGCCGATGGTGGCACTGTTAACATTTTTTAGCAGTTTGTTGTGTAAAGGCAATCTTTCCATTCGTTTTTGCACGGTCTTTTTGCATGGTCTTACAGTTTGGCTGATATGGGAAACATTATCTTCAGAAAAATATGACATTCAATCTGTTAAACGATTTTTTGCCATTGCTTTTTCAATGATCATGTTTTCTGTCTATGGTGTTGTGACGGCCCCCGATGCGCCGCTATTGTTTTTCACAGCTCTATTTTTCTTTTTGTATAAAAAATATCTTGTTAAGTCTGCATGGACTACTGCGCTTTTTATGGGGTTGACTTTGTCGGGTATGCTTTATAGTAAATATATGGCTGTTTTGGTTGTTGTCTTCGTCATGATCTCCAATTGGAGAGTGTTAAAAGATCCTAAAATATGGATGGCGGGCGTGTTGGCAATAATATTATTTCTTCCGCACATTTTATGGCAGTTGCATCACGATTTTCCCAGTTTGGCTTATCATTTGATTGCTCGGAATACTTCCTTCTCAATAAGATATCCTCTTGAGTATCTGCCTAATCAGTTGCTTGTTTTCAATCCAGCTTGCTTGGTGCTGGCTTTATATTTTTGTTTCAAAAACCGGAAGTCGCAAGACCTTTTTGAGAAATCGTGCATATATTCTGTTGTAGGATTTGTCTTTTTTTTCTGGATAATGACTTTTAAGGGACATGCCGAACCGCACTGGACGGTGGCTGCATCTATACCGATGATTGTGTTGTTATTCAATCAGTTAAAGGGATCTTATTGGCAACTTTGGATGCGTTGGGGTGTTATCCCAGTGGCCGTTTTATTGTTGCTTGGGCGACTGGTTTTGCCAATTGTTATTTCCGATAAAGCGGGTCTGTTTATAAGCCAATCAAAAACCATGGAGGCCATTCATCAATACTGTGGTGATACTCCCGTTGTCTTTCCCAGTTCTTTCCAAGAATCTTCATTGTATCGTTTTTATACACAAAAAGATGCGGTCTCGCTTAGCTCTTTGTATGGCCGACAGACGCAGTTTGATTTGCTTCAATTGGATAAGGCCTTGCAGGGCAAGCCGGCGACGGTGGTGAGTCCAATTTTGGAGCAATTGAATGTTCAAAACACTCAGAATGTTTATGTTGGTGACGGCATTCAGCTCTTTTGTAAAAAATATGATCATTTCCAAGGTGCCAATCGTTTGCGGATAGAAGTTGATAAATATCATATTTCGGGTGATACTTTAACGCTGGACTTGTTGGTTGAAAATCCGTATGATGTGCCTTTTTATTTTAATCATCCCGAATTTGTCAATACATTGCATGTGGCGTATAAATTTGATCAATATTTTACGATAACATGTTCTATTCCAGACAATATCGTCATTCCTTCGGGAGGATATGTGCGGTTTTCAACCCAAACAGACTATTTTCCGAATGTTCCCTTTGTGATTTGTGTTGATAATCAAATTTGTCGTTCGGTGAATAGTCGGCCTATGGTGATATCTAAGCTGTAATACCATAAGTTGGTCGTTGTCAAACTCCAAAAATAACCTTTTTTTTGTACTTTTGCAGACTTTTTGAAAAATGCACAATGCGAAAAACAGGTCTCTATTTTGGCTCTTTTAATCCCATTCATGTGGGGCACTTGATTATTGCCGAATTTATGCTGGAACATTCTGACCTTCAAGAAATTTGGTTTGTGGTTTCTCCCTGCAATCCATTGAAAAAAAAGTCTTCGCTTTTGGATGACCGACAACGTCTCTATATGGTGAATTTGGCCATCGAAGATGATGATCGATTCAAGGCCTCAGATGTGGAATTCGGATTGCCGCAACCATCTTATACTTGCCATACCCTTGTGCATTTGCAGGAAAAGTACCCGCAGCGCGAGTTCGCTTTGATTATGGGTGAGGATAATTTGCAGACTTTTGACAAATGGCTGAATTACGAGTGGATTTTGGAAAATTATCATCTATATGTTTATCCGAGACCAGGATATGACGCGGCTGAGCGAAAACAGCATCCGCATGTGACTTTTGTGGAAGCTCCGAATATTGAACTTTCATCAACAGTGATTCGCGAGAATTTGAAAATGAAAAAATCCGTTCGCTATATGCTCCCGCCAAAAGTGTATCTGTATTTGGACGAAATGGCATTTTACAAATAAGCAATATTTAACTACAAAACATATATTTCGAAATGGCATTTAAGCGATATATTATTGAAGATTTGGAAATTCTGTCCGCAGGGGCGGAAGGAAAGGCCGTCGCCAAGGTTGACGGTATGACGATTTTTGTGCCGTATGCTGTGCCTGGCGATATCGTTGATGTGGAAGTCTATAAGAAAAAACATAGTTATGCAGAAGCCAATCTGCTGAAAATCAAGCATTCGTCTCCCGATCGCGTGGTTCCTCCATGCGCTCATTTCGGGGTTTGTGGCGGTTGCAAATGGGAAATGCTTTCCTATGATAAACAGTTGATGTTCAAGCAAAAGCAGGTTGAAGATAATTTCCGCCATTTGGGGAAATTTGAATTCCCTGAGTTGAATCCTATTTTGGGTTCTGAAAAACAGTACTACTATCGTAACAAATTGGAGTACACTTTTTCTAATATGCGTTGGCTTTCGTATGAAGATATGGCACGCTACAAGTCCGGGGAACCTTACGAAATGCGTTGTATTGGTTTTCACATTCCTGGCATGTTTGATAAAATTTTGGATATCAACCATTGCTGGCTGCAAGCAGCCCCGAGCAACGATATCCGTCTTTTTTGCAAAGCATACGCTATAGAACATGACCTCTCTTTTTATGACCCGCGAGCTCGCGTGGGTTTGCTAAGAAATATCATTATCCGTACTGCTTCTACGGGTGATTTGATGGTGATTTTAGTTGTCTATGAGTACAATGATGACGTTGCTAAAATGTTGGAAGCCATATCTTCGCAATTTCCTGAAATAACCTCTTTGGTCTATATGGTGAATTCAAAAGTCAATGATGCTGTCTTTGATTTGCCGTTCCATCTATATAAAGGCAAGGATTTCATTATGGAAAAAATGGAAAATCTTTATTTCAAGGTGGGTCCAAAGTCATTCTATCAGACGAATAGTGAACAAGCGTATGTTTTGTACAGCGTAGTTCGTGAATTTGCTGATATTCAAAAGGATGATATTGTCTATGACTTGTTTACCGGTACGGGCACGATTGCCAATTTTGTGGCACATCAAGCCAAAAAGGTCGTGGGCGTTGAATATGTGGATTCCGCTGTGGAAGATGCTAAAATCAATTCGGCTCAAAACCATATTGAGAATACGGAATTTCTAGTTGGCGATATGGCTAAAATATTTACGGATGAGTTTATTGAACGCCATGGCCGCCCAGATGTGGTTATTTCCGATCCTCCGCGCGCTGGTATGCATGCCAATGTTATTAATATGCTTTTGAAATTAGCAGTTCCTAGAATTGTGTATGTTAGTTGTAATCCAGCTACGCAGGCCCGCGACCTTACGCTTTTGGCCGAAAAATATAAGATTGCAGCTATTCAGCCCGTGGACATGTTCCCTCATACCCAACATGTTGAAAATGTGGTGAAGTTGGAATTGAAATAATATAGATTAATAAATAGTTAATACGATACCTTAGAAAATCGAAGCGTCTCAGCGGACGCTTCGATTTTCTTTTTGTACCAACCGCTTTTTTCTAAAATTAAGCTTCGCATAAGTGTCATAAGGCACTTTTTTTTCGTATTTTTGCGGGCTTAAATATTTAATGTAGTATATAAATTAAATTAAATAATATTATTATGGCAACACACAAAATTTCTACCAAATTCTTAAGCATTGAAAGAGTCGAAAAAATTATCGACCGCAAAATGAAACTTGAATTGTCACAAGAAGCTATTGACTCAGTTCAAAAGTGTCGTGCTTATTTGGACAAGAAAACAGACACCGAAAAAGAACCTATTTATGGTGTGACGACTGGTTTCGGTTCACTTTGTAATCGTAGTATTTCTAAAGAAGATCTTTCTACTTTGCAACGCAATCTCGTTATCTCTCACGCTTGTGGCGTTGGCAATGAAGTCCCTCAAGAAATCGTTCAATTGATGCTTCTTATGAAGATCCAATCTTTGTCATACGGTCACTCCGGTGTTCAATTGGATACTATTCAAAGATTGGTTGATTTCTTCAACAAAGGAGTATATCCTGTTGTGTATCAACAAGGTTCACTGGGCGCATCTGGTGATCTCGCTCCATTGGCCCATCTTTCTTTACCGTTGATTGGCATGGGCGAAGTGTACTATCGCGGCAAAAAATACCCTGCTTCTGTTATTAATGAAAAATTCGGTTGGACACCAATCACCCTTCAATCTAAAGAAGGTTTGGCCTTGCTCAATGGTACTCAATTCATGAGCTCTTATGCAGTTTGGTTGTTGATGAAATCTAGAAAACTTTCTTGGATGGCTGATATCATCGCAGCAGTTTCATTGGATGCTTTCGACGGTCGTATTGAACCGTTCAATTTGTGTGTTCACATGGTTCGCCCACACGCTGGTCAGATCACCACGGCCGCTCATATGTTGCAATTGTTAGATGGTTCGGAAATCATCAAACGCCATAAAGAACATGTTCAAGATCCTTATTCTTTCCGTTGTATTCCGCAAGTTCATGGTGCATCCAAAGATTCTATCCAACATGTTCAAGATGTTGTCGAAACTGAAATCAACTCCGTTACGGATAACCCAACCGTATTTCCTGACGAAGATATCGTGGTTTCCGCCGGCAACTTCCATGGTCAACCGTTGGCTTTGGTATTGGACTTCCTTTCCATCGCTATGGCAGAACTCGGTAACATTTCCGAACGCCGTATCTATCAATTGATTGCGGGAAAACGCGAATTGCCTTCCTTCTTGGTTAAGAATCCTGGTTTGAACTCCGGTTTCATGATTCCGCAATATGCTGCTGCTTCTATCGTCAACCAAAATAAAGCATTCACAATGCCTTGCTCTACCGACTCTATTGAATCTTCTCAAGGTCAGGAAGACCATGTCAGTATGGGTGCTAATGCCGCAACCAAGTGCTACTTGGTTGTCAATAATGTGGAAAAAATTCTCGGTATTGAATTGTTCAATGCCGCACAAGCTTTGGAATTCCGTCGCCCGATGAAATCTTCTCCTTTTATCGAAGATTTTGTTGCTGCCTATCGTGAATTCGTTCCATTTGTAGAAAATGATACCTATATGCATGAATTGATTCAAAAATCAATTGATTTTGTCAATGGCGTGCATGTTGTAATGGAATAATCACTAAAATAATGAATTAAATGAAGAAATTGTGGGTTATAGGGTTGATGTTGCTCCTATTTATGGGATGCCACCGTCCAGAAAAATTCCCGGACGAGCCCTATATTGAATTTGTAAGTTTGGGTCCTGATAGTCTCGAAGTTGGAAAGTATAACCTCGTGGTCTATTTTCAGGATGGAGATGGAGACATCGGCTTGTCAGATTCGGATACGACAGGCGTATTTGCTACAGATTCAATGTATTACTACAATTTCTTCATTGATTATTTTGAAAAACAAAATGGAGAATGGGTGAAGATTGATTTACCCTTGCCGCTCCATTGCCGTATCCCACGATTGAGCAATGTTGCGCAAGAATCTATATCAGGCCAGATAACTTTGCTGACCTATGTGCGCGACCCTGCATCCCCGTATGATACGACAAAATTGTCCTGTTACTTGGTGGACAGGGCTTTGCATAAAAGTAATGTAATTGAAACCCCAGAACTTATAAGAAAATGATTGTAACAGAACAAGTTGAGAAACTAGTTGCAATGGCATTGAAAGAAGATGTCGGTGATGGAGACCATTCTTCTTTGTCATGTATCTCACCGGAAGCCAGAGGTGAAATGAAACTTTTGGTAAAACAAGATGGCGTTTTGTGTGGCATTGATGTTGCCCGAGAAGTGCTCCGCCAAGTGGATTCATCTATCCAGATGGAACAATTTATGCAAGATGGCGATGAAATTCATAAAGGTGATATTGTCTTTAAATTACATGGACCGGCTTGCAGTATGCTGACGGCTGAAAGAAATGTCCTTAACTTTATGCAACGTATGAGCGGCATTGCTACAATGACTCGAGAATATGTTGATTTAGTGAAAGGTACAGGAGTTACTCTGCTGGATACGCGAAAAACTACCCCGAATATGCGTATTTTCGAAAAATACGCTGTTTCTGTCGGAGGAGCTCAAAATCATCGTTTCGGTTTGTATGATATGATGATGTTGAAAGACAATCATATAGATTTCGCTGGCGGAATTGAAAAAGCTATTGATGCAGCCAATGAATATCAAAAAGCACATCATCTGAATCTGAAAATTGAAATTGAAACGCGTTCTTTAGATGATGTGAAACGCGTGATGGCCCATGGAGGTGTGCATCGTATTATGTTTGACAACTTTACGCCTGCCCAAATCGTAGAAGGCGTGAAACTCGTTGATCATCAATACGAAACAGAAGCATCTGGCGGTATAGTGAAAGAAACCTTACGAGATTATGCGGCTGCCGGCGTGGATTTTATTTCTGTAGGGGCTTTCACACATCATATCTCCAGCTTGGATTTGAGTTTGAAAACGGTAATTTTCTAATTCATGAAAAAAGGACTCAAAATTGTCTTCATCACAGTAGGCGTAATCGTTGGATTGCTCCTGCTTGTGTCGATTTTAGCGGGTCCCATTGTTAAATGGTATGCTGAAAAGCATAGCGTAGAATTGTGCCATCGCGAAGCAACGATTGGACAAGTTTGGATTAATATTTTCACTGGTTCTGTTTGGATAAAGGATTTAAAGGTTCAAGAAGAAAATCCGAAACAGGATTTTTTGAAGTTCGATGAACTGAATGTGCAAGTGGCATTACCTAAAATGCTATCCCATAAAATCCAACTTAACAAAATCAAACTCAATGGTTTAGATGCAAAGATAATCCAACATGGAATTCGTTTCAATTTCAGTGATATTATTGATTTTTATGTCAATAAACCTAAAAAGGAGAAAAAGAAGGAAGGAAAACCATGGGATGTTGATCTTTGCAATATTAGTATAAAAAATAGCAAAGTTGTCTATGAAGATGCCAATATGGGCAGTCATTTTGACACTCGAAATATTGACATTGACATTCCTCGTCTCTATCTCGCAGGCAATGCTACGAAGGCTAATATAGGTATGGATTTTGCTCAATCGGGCAAAATGGATTTAGGTATTAGTTATAATATCCAAAAGGGAGATTTTGATGGGGAACTTAAATTGACAAACTTTCAAATACATGATATTCAGCCTTATATGGAGAATTTTCTCAAGGTTGGAAAAATTTCTGGGATAGCTAATGGCAAACTCAAAACCAAAGGTTCTGTGAAGCACATTATGGATTTGGTCGCTTCAGGAACTTTATGTGTGAATAATGCTAAAGTGACCAATGCCGATAATACCCCGTTAGGTTATTGGAGCAATTTTGCTATTGATATTGCTAAAGCTGATCTCGGCAACATGGATTTTCAAGTGAATAAAATCCGTCTTAAAGATTTTGTCTTCCACTTGGATATCTTTAAAGATGGGAATACATTTTCACGACTATTTGCACAGAAAAGCACAACCGATACTTTGGCAATGGCTGAAGTTGAAGATACAACTGCGCAGAAATCAGCGACTTCTAGAACTCGTCCAATCAAGTACAAAGTAAAAAATGTTTCTGTGGAAAATGGTCTTGTCTATTATTCCGATCATTCGGTTTCACCTCAAACTCAAGATTTCACTGTTTCCAATATTAAATTGAATGCCCAAAATTTGGCTTCGGGCCAATTGGCACCTGTTTCGTTAACAGCCAAATTGGGTAAAGAAGGAAATCTGACTTGTTCTGGTCATGTTGATCCAATGAATTTGAGTAGCGCCGACCTTAATATTTCTATTAAAAATCTTGATATAACGGAATTTACACCGTACTCACTTTATTATTTGGCCTATCCTGTTACAGATGGCTTGCTTTCTTTTGACAGCAAAATATCTATTCTTAACAACTGGTTGAATAGTCACAATTCATTGGATATTTATCGTCCAACCTTTGGCGATAAAGTGAAAACCATAGAGCCGGCAGCTGCCAAGATTCCAATGAAGTTAGCCATGTATGTAATCACAGATCGTAAAGGTTATGTGTCTATGGATCTTCCAGTTAAAGGTGATATTTCTTCTCCTGATTTTTCTTTTAGAAAAGTTATTTGGAAAACTTTCCTCAATCTTATTGTTAAAATAGCGGCTTCTCCAGTTGATTTTCTTTCCCATTTGGGAGGAGATAACCCATTCAAAAGCATGCAGTTGCCTGCGGATAATGTGGAATTGTCTATGGAAAATCTCCATCAGTTGAATGAAATTGCGAATACAATGAATGAAAAACAACAATCTCAATTGCTGTTGAGTATTGGCTGCAATCCAGCTGTTTCTGATTCTACCCAATATGAAGCAAAATCACAACAATTGCGACAAGAAACGTATTCCACTATAGTTAATCAACTCTCTTCACAGGGGATTCCATCTTCACGAGTTGTACTTGAGGATCGTTCTTTGGATAATGTGTCGGCGGATAAAGTTAAAGTAGTGTTTAACATAACTTTTTCAGAATAATATGTTTTTGAATATAGCTAAGTTACGCGAAAAGACCAAGGAATGGGGCAGTGACATGGAGAAAGTTCCCGGTATAGGGAAAATTGTCCGTAAATCCAAAACTGTTTCTCTTCCCGGTTTGCAAGGAATGCCGGTTTACGATGTGATGGACTTTTTCTTCCAGTCTATGGGCAAGGGGGTTGTTTTTCAACGTGCAGCTGCTATCACCTATAGGTTCTTCGTGGCCTTGCTGCCTATGATAATTGCTTTGTTTTCAACAATTTCGTATATGGGGGAAGGCATCAAGTCCACATTGCTGAGTTTTATTGAATCTATGGTTCCCGCTTATGTTTGGCCAGCAATCTCTAATATGATAACGGAATTGATTACTCGGCAAGATGGAACTCTTTCCTCTGTGATGACGATATTCGGTATATATTTCACAGTGGTCAGCGTAAATTCACTTCTCGTGGCGATGAACACCTCCTATTTCAATGATGAAAAGCGAAAACTTATCAAACAGATTGGACTGAGCTTTATGATTATGCTGATTGGTTTTCTAGTTGTTGTTGTTGTCCTGATGCTTTTCATTATGTCATCGGTATTACTCAACCATATTCACGCACGAGTTCCCGGTACCGCCCGAGGATATTTCTTAGCAATTCATGGATCGAAATGGATATTGACTTATGCGGCTGTCTATTTTTTGGTAAGCATCGTTTATTATTTGGCACCGGTAAAAAAGAACAATTATAAGTTTTTCTCCGCAGGTTCATCTGCCTGTACGATTTTGATGGTTCTTTTATTATGGCTTTTGAATATATATTTCTCAAATTTTTCCAATTATAACTTAATCTATGGTTCTTTGGGTGCTATTTTTGCCATATTGTTGTGGATAAATTGGACATCGGTTATTCTTTTAATAGGTTTTGACCTGAATGTCAGTATAGCGAAGGCAAAGAAGGAGAAAGAAAAGGCGAAATGTGAACCACAAGAAAGACTAATAATTGAAAAAGAATGATACTATAATATTATATATACAATTAATTATTATTGTTATGGAAACTATAATAACTTTAATATTAGGTCTTGTTTTGGTGTTTGGCCCTAAGCTTCTTGGTCGCATATTAAAACAACCGGATCCAAAAGCGACTCCGCCAGCTGCTGAAGTAGAGGAGGATTGGATTCCGGGCCCTGCTGATTTTGATGAAAAATTGCAAAATTCCGAAGCAAAAATCCCAAATCAGTCTAAATATTTCACATATGAAACAATAGGAGATGAGTCGAATTATGCACATTCTCCGGTTCAAAATCCTTCTGATGTTGAGTCGCAAGTATTTGAAAATGAGCATAAAAAGTGGGTCGATCTAACCCTATCGGAAGAGGAGGTATATAAGGGTATTATTTATTCAGAAATTTTAAAAAATAAGGTTTAATATGCTGATTTGCAGTTAAATAAAATTAAATAAAATGGGCGTAGTCAAAGCAAAGGATTTTTTTGTTAATTTAGCGCCCCAATTTATAGTGGATAAAAAAGTTTAATGTTTAATATAAATTAATGGCTATGATTAAAAAATTACTCTCAACTCTCGGAGTGATCATTCTTTTCACAAGCATGGCATTTTCACAAACCTCTACCATTAAAGGTCAGGTTGTCGATCAAACGGGAGAAGCCTTGGCGTACACCCAGGTATTCTTGAAGCTTGGCGACAAAACAATGAACTTTGCTATGTCTGATGAGAAGGGTGAGTATCAATTGTTCGGCGTCGAACCAGGTACTTATGACATGGTTGCAGATGCCCAGATGACTTGTAAAAAGTCAACAAAACAAACGGGAATTAAGGTCAGCTCCAGTCAGGTGTTGTTCATTAATTTCACGATTGACTGCTCAAGTGAAATTGGCGAAGTCGTCATCAAGTACGAACCGCCTGTCTTTGACCAAGATAACACGAGTTCAGCCAGCCGTATCAGTGGTGATAACGTAAGAACCACCCCTGGTCGTTCCGTAACCAGCGCATTGGCAAACCTCGAAGGTGTGTCCAGCGTTGATGGTGCAATGACCAGTGTCCGTGGTAACCGTTCTGATGGTCAGCAAACTATCGTCGATGGTGTGCGTGTCCGTGGTAGTGGCGGTGTCGCTATGTCATCCATTGAAGAAGCTCAGTTGATCCAAGGTGGTATTCCTGCTGAATATGGTGATGGTACCTCTTTCACCGTTATTACTACAAAATCCGCTCCTAAAGAATATCACGGTTCTGTTGAATTGAGAGGTTCTATCGACGGATACAACAACTTCCTTGGCGCTGTTTCCCTCTCTGGTCCACTGTTGAAAGGCAAGACCAAAAATGATCCTACTAGAATTGGTTTCTTGTTGAGTGGTGAAATTTCTTATGATCATGATGCTGCTCCTGCAAGAGGCGGCAACTTCGTGGCTAATGATGAAACCCGCGAAAACATCATCGCTAATCCTCTTCGTTATAGCACTTCAGAATTTGGTGCTTGGTATCAAGAAGCTTGCTATTTGACAAGCGAATCTTTCCACAAAGAACGCGTTAGAAAAAATGCTGGCAGCTGGGATTACCTCGGACAATTGAAATTTGACTTCACTCTTGGTAAGAATCACAATATGAGACTTTCTCTCGGTGGATCTTATGAATATATCAAACAAAAATCTTGGAGCACTACTTATGCATTGTTCAACAATGATAACAACCCACTGGTTAAACAAGGTACAATGCGTTTGAACGCTCGTTTGAATCACCGTGTTTTCACCGATACTACAGGTAAAGCAACTTTGAAGAACGTCATGTATGATATCAATGTTAACTATACCCGCGTTAACGGTACTCAATACTCTGATCAACATCAAGACAGATTGTTCGAATATGGTTATGTAGGTAAATTCGAAACTCAAAAGGCAAGAAGTTATGATTATCAACAAGAATTAATTCTTCCGGATTCAACATCTATCTACGGTGCTTATGAATTCCAAGGTTGGTATGACTCACTCGTGACTTTCCATGTTAATCCTAATTTCGATGTTAACCCTATCCTCTCTCAATACACTTTGAATTTCTGCAACCAATTCTCACCAGAAAATATTTATGATTATTATGCTCCTGGTTTCCCATATGATATGAACCTTTACCAACAATTTGGTGCTCTCCGTAATGGTGACACGCCAGACCTTATTTACTCTATGTATTATTCTCCTGGTACTGTCTATAACGGATACAGCAAGTCTCAAACTGAACAAATTGGTGTTAAAGCAAGCATCTCTATGAACTTAGCTAACCACGAACTTAAGTTTGGTTACGATTTCGAAAAATTGACCTATCGTGGATATGGCATTTCTCCTGTTACTTTGTGGACTTTGATGAGAAACGAAGCTAACTCTCATATTACTGAATTGGATAAGGAACACCCGATTCTTTCTGATGATGGTGAAAACTTCTATGTTGACTACAATCGTTTGAACAGTATTGATGACCAAACCGTATTCGATAGAAATCTTCGTACTTCTTTAGGTTTGGATCCTAACGGTTCTGATTGGATTGACATTGACAATCTTGATCCTAATACTTTTGATGTCAGCATGTTCTCTGCTGAAGAATTGTTGCTCGGTACCTCTTCCGGTACAGAACCATTGGTAAGCTATTATGGTTATGACTATACTGGCAAAATCAATAATAAGAAAACTACTATTTCTGACTTCTTCAACAATGTTGGTAGCAATGGTCAAAAAACATACTCAATCGGTGCTTACGAACCTATCTATATGGCATTCTACCTTCAAGATAAGTTCTCTATCAACTCTTTGTTGTTCAACATCGGTTTGCGTGTTGACCGTTTCGACGCTAACCAATCTGTCTTGAAAGACCCGTATTTGTTCCGTGAAGCTTACACCGTTAGCGAACTTTCCAAAATCAACAACAACATCCAATTCGTTGGTAATGCTCAAGATGACTGGGTTGTTTACTATTCTGGTAATGATACTTACATGAGCGAATCCGATATTCAAGAATTCAATTCTTCTTCTATTGTTGGTTATCGTAGCGGTGACATTTGGTACGACGCTTCTGGTAATGAAGTAACTGACCCTGAATCTGCTCTTTCTTTGAATGTAAATGGCCCTATCTTGAAAAATGAAATTGACCAAATCAATTCTATTACTAAGGTAGAAGCTGGTGCTTTCACAGATTACAAAGCTCAATGGTCTGTTATGCCTCGTATCTCTTTCTCCTTCCCTGTATCTGACAACTCTTTGTTCTATGCACACTATAATATTATTACTTCTCGTCCTACAAACTTGCAAATTTCTCCGGTTGACTATATGTTCATCTCTAAGCGTAATTCCGCTAATGACATTATCAGCAACCCGAATATGAAACCGCAACAGAGTATCGACTATGAAATCGGTTTCCGTCAGAAGATTGGTGCTAAATCTGCTATCAGTATCAGCGCTTACTATTCTGAAAAACGTAACCAAATCCAAGCTTACCGCTTCTCTGGTGCATATCCGAACACTTATTATTCTTATCAAAATATTGACTTCGGTACCGTTCAAGGTT
>JAKSMD010000051.1 GCA_024400815.1 Bacteroidales bacterium
AGCGCGTCTGACTGGCAGTCAGGAGGTCACGGGTCCGAATCCCGTACGCTCCACGAATAATGAGCACTTGCGAAGATATTTCGCGAGTGTTTTTTTTTTAGGGAGCTATATACGTGTTGCCTCAGCTATATGATTTGGGCGGCCCGGTACCGCCATCGCACTATCCAACCCAGTGCCGTCGGGTTGTCTGCACTAATTTCACGCTCGCTATTTGTAGAGACGCAACGTATATGCTAGGAAAATGAATGCTTTTCGGCAAAATGCTGGTGCGTTTGTACAGGATGGTGCGTGAGGTGAAGCGCGAAACTAGCCCGTAAAGCGCGACGGCAACCGAGGAGGAACGACGAAGGCGCTGGGCAAATTATTGTCTATAAAAAGAAAGCGTTTCTAAAGACGACAAGAGCGTTCACGCATGAGGAAATGGGTAGGCAACTGGTTTTGTTAAGAGATGTTCAATTCTATGTCATAAAAAAAGCACTCACCGACAAACAGGGAGTGCTTTTCTTTTGTGTGGTCCCTCTTGGGCTCGAACCAAGGACCTACTGATTATGAGTCAGTTGCTCTAACCAACTGCGCTAAGGGACCCGACATGTTGACTGTCATTGAATGAGGGTGCAAAAATACACTTTTTTTGCTTACCCACGCATGATTTTATAGTTGTTTCTTTTTCTTAGCAGGTTTAATCGGCTCATTTCCGAAAGAATAGGTTATGCCTGCCATAACATTGATACCAAAATTATTGAAAGCATAATAGGTTGAAGCATATTGGCAGCCCACATTGTTTACCGCTGCCCATACCGTAAATTGCTTGTTAATCAAATACTCAAATCCCAAACCGAAATTGAGAATCGGTTTCTTGACTTTTTCAGAGAAACATACTAACACATCGTAATCATCCGCTGAAACGGAAGGGTTATTAGTTCTATCAGCGGATTTGTGGACGGCGTGCATTTGTGCGGGGACCATTGCCCAACGGTCAAAGCCAGTCTTTGCATTCAGTTCAAAGACGAACTTTTTATTGAGGACATATTTGCCTTCAAAGCCAATTTCCCAAGCTGGTTTATACCAGGGATGTTCTGGATGCTGAGCATTAGCCATAAAATAATAACCCCAATAGTTGGCATTCAAATTCAAATAAAGGTGGTCAATGGCTTCCCAACTCAAATTTGCACAGGCATTCAACAGGTTTGCTTTTTCAGCATAGACCACATCGAAACGGTTCATCAGGAGACTGTTTTGATCCAAAGCGAAGAACGGAACATCTTTCGCATAAGTATAACGGGCAGAAATGTGATAGTTCAATCTATCCACTAAATTGCCCTTTACACCGCCATAGATACTGATTTGGCGGCGTGTGAAACGCAAACTGTCGAGCTGCGGTTTAACATACGGATTTTCATACAAGAGGTTTTTCAAGGAGTTGTATTCCGACTTGCCATCCACCCCCACATATAAACTCAGCAAACCGCGCACCAAACCCATTTGGAGTTCTGCTATCGGATATACCGGGCACATGGTCTCACCATTGGCATTGAGCAATGGAACGCCAACGCCCAACAACAAGTGGTATTCCTTGATGGTAAAATTCATCATCGGACGGAGTTCAATCTTGAAACTATTCTCCACCTGCTTCACCAGATGAGGATTGCCTGTTTCAACGCCATACCAGATGGAGTCATTCCAAGAATTGTTGAAATATTCCACATTGAAATCCAACTGATAATGTTGGTAACCGGAAATCTTCAAGAATCGGGCATCGTAGGCGAAAATAGAGTGCAGGCCGACCTCATGCTCCATATCTTTCCAATAAGTGTGAATAAAGTCGTAATTGAGTCGCACATCTTCCTTGAAGCGCTTGTCTTCTGTCGTATAATTAGAGCGGATGCCAATTTCCGCACGCACATGGTTGAAGCTATTGCGAATGCTATCTCGATAATCTTTAGAGTAATAGTAACCGGTATCAATCAAGCCAGTCATCCACTCCTTGCTATAGCCAAAGAGATTAGCCAATTCATGATTATAGCCTACCGAGGAATAGAGGGTTTGGTTTTTAAAATAGCGATTCAAGAAAAGGTTCACGCGGGTATCGCTGGTTGGCGCATAGGCGAACTGTTTTTGGACTTTGCCAATCGGTTCGGCCCAAGAGGAGAAATGGTGGAAATTCAAGCCATAGGAATACTTGTTATTTTGGCAGTTGTGCATAGAGAGTTCGGCCAACGGCGTGATTGGGTATCCAAAACCGAGTTTGAGGTAATTGCGATAATAGCGTTCCTGCACTTGCGGATTCAACTTGCTGACCTTCAAGGCAGCGGGAATAAAGTTGAGTTCCGGTTTTTGCGGACTTACCGAATAGGTGAAATTGATTTTCTCTTGCAGGGTATCTAAGGTCTCTGCCTGTTCGTTGATTTTATTTGAATTGACCAATTTCGGCACATAGTTAATCAACAGATGAGCGGAGTCCACCACTTGCGCATAAGTCAGGGTAGTCAAAGCCAACACACCGACCAATAAAATCATTCGCTTCATATTTGTTATATTGCGTTTCATAATCATTATCAACATTAGTTAGTTATCAGATGGTTGATTTGCTTCGAGGGCATCCAACTCAGCAATCTTCTGCTGGGCCATTTGCACCAAATCATCTCCGCCATAATTATCCACAATACTTTGATAGGTGTGGCGAGCCTGGAAGTAGTTGGCTTTCGCTTTATAAAGGTCACCATACAGAATAAATGTACGCGCATACCAATATTCAGAAGAGTAGTCGCTGCCTAAAATATCTTTAATTTTCTTTTCGCAACCGGTCAAATCTTTATCAACGGTCAAAGCCATATCAGCCAAATGGAACGCAGCTTCGGCACAAAGGTCGTTGCTACCCTTCTTCACCAGTTGGGCGTAATAGTTTTTAGCCTTCTCGTAATCCTTGAGTTCCAATGCAGAATTACCGGCAATCAAGAGGGCTTCATTCTGCAAATCGGGCGTATTATAGCCAATGATATTTGAAGAAGCGGCGAGTGCCTTTGCATAATCATTCAAGAAATATGCGCTGCGCATCGCCCCATTGTTGGCGTAAATGAGTTCATCCTCATCGGTAGTATTTTCAGCCAGTTTATTGAAATAGGACAGGGCCTGGTCATATTTTTTATCATTGTACAAAATAGAAGCGGCTTTATGCAATGCGGTAACATTGTACTCCGTTTTATATTTCTTAATAATAGCCTCGTAATCTGTCAACGCATCACTATATTGTCTTTGACCATACTCGCATTCAGCCTTATAGAAAAGGGCTTTTGCCACAAAGGAACCATTCGGGAATTGGCGCAGATAATCGGCACATGCTTTAATAGAGGCTTCGCAATCGCCACGGTTGTACTTGGTTTCAGCGGCTTTAAAAGCAATAGAATCTTGGCGATCGGCGGAGATATTCATATTTTTATTGCGCACATAATCGAAGAACTCGCTGGTATTGCCCTCTTCAGTGTAGATATTCTCCAAATTAGCCAAAGCATCCTTCGCTTCTTGAGAACCCGGATAGGTTTCCACAACATATTTGTATGTTGAGATAGCCATCGAAGGGTTGTTGCTGTTCATATAGGCCTGTGCCAAACGGGTGTGTACCTGTCGGATATAAGGGCTCTTAGGATGTTTCTTGATAAAGTCCTTATAGGCGGAGATGGCGCCTTCGTAATCATTCTGCGTGTGATAGGTGACGGCCAAATCATAATCGGCATCATCGCGATACGTGGTATTCGGATAGAGCGTTGTCAGGCGTTGCAAGGCATCAATTTTCTTTGAATTGTTTTTTTGATAGCCATAACATTTTGCCAACTGATACAAAGCATAATCCGCATTGGTTTGGCTCAGCGAAGCACAAAGTTCATAATATTTGATAGAGGATTTCAAATCCTGCTGCATAAAGTAGCAATCCGCCAAACGGGCAGTGGCATCCGCCACACATTGGTCATTGTCATCCCCTATCTTAGCGATATAGGATTTGAAATGGTTGGCCGCATCGCGATAGCGCTTGATTTTCAAAGCGGCATAGCCCAGCGTATAGAATGAATTGTTGTAATACTCGTTATAAGAAGCATATTGCGTTTTCTGAAAGGTCTGCAGCGCATAGTAGCTGTCTTGATACTGTTCGTTGCGGTACTGGCATTCGCCCTTCCAATAGAGCGCGCTCAAATTCATATCTTTATCAACTGGAGCAGAAAGCGTTTTATTCAACATCTTAATAGCCTCCTTGTCGTTGCCGTTGTTAGCCAACTCCAACGCTCTGAAATAGGTACAGCGCTGATAGGCACGCAAGATAGCGGGCGTCTTGGAAGAGAGTTTTTCAATAGAATTGATAGCGGCCTGATAATTTTTAGTGGAAAGATAAAGTTTTGAAAGATAGGACGAAGCCTCTTCGCTACGGGCAGAACGCGGATATTTGTTGCTGTACTCTTGCAGCGCATCAATACCATTGTTAAACGGACTGGTAGAAGTTTGGCACTGCAACTTAGCGTAGTTGAAGAGCGCGTCTTCCTTAATATCCGCATTATAATCCATCTTAGCGGCTTCCTTAAAACTTTGGATAGCCAGTTGGTATTGCTGTGTTTGACGGTAGCAATCGCCAATCAGATAGTAGCTGTTTTGGGTCATCAAGTCGGGTTTCTTGCTGTCCACAGCATTGGCAAAGCATTCTGCAGCCTTCTCGTATTGCTTTGTCCTATAGTACGAAAAACCGGCGGCGAAATAATCGTTACGGTCCAATTTGATATTATTGGCAGCGATAAGTCTGTCAAAATCAATGACGGCATCATCGTATTTATTGAGATTATATTTGGATATGGCAATGCATCGAAGGGTGTGTGATTGCATCGTATCTTTCAAGTTGTGGCATTCTGGTGCTACTTCCAGGACCTTATCGTATTCGCCCTGTTTGAAATAGATTTGGGTAAGATAGCTGGGAACCTCTCTTCGATAGTCTGGTTCATCTTTCACCAGCAAGAAATCCTCCAAAGCAGCTTCATATTGACCGTCTTGATAGGCCAAATAAGCCAAATAGTAAATAGAGCGATTTTTATACGGACCAGATTCCTCACGGGCTTTCTTGAAATAGGCCTTAGCCATATCATAATCATCAATCATGAAATAGGAATAACCTTTCTTGAATTGATATTCTGCCACATTTTCGGGTTGGATTTCATTCTCCAGAATCTCATCGAATTGCGAGATGACCTTCTTCCACTGCTTGCGACTAAAATAATAGCGGCCCAGATAGAAGCGAGCTTCAGGCACGTATGAATGGACTGGATAACGGTCAATGAAAGACTGCAGATAATAGGCAGCATCCTGATTATCCAACTTAGCGGCACAAACGCCCATATAAAAATAGGAATTTGTCCGAAGGTCCTGTTGCATATCTTCCGTGTTTTCATACACGTACTTGAAATACTGCTGGGCAGAACCATACTTTTCTTTGTTAAACAAATCGATAGCCGTCTTGAATTCGTACTGCGGAGACTTGAAATTTTCGGTGCGTTGGGCCCATCCCAAGGTCAAAGCACCAAAGATCATCAAAAATGACAGCATGCTGATTTTCAATAGTTTCATAAAAATTTCTATTTATATTTTCGGATATAATAAACGAACAAAAATAGAAAAAAATTATGGCCCTAAAGAATTTTGTTTTGAGAATTGTAAACAATGAAATTTTGATAAAATGCTATCTTTTAGAGAAGAAAAAATCGTTCATCACGACGCGCAGCATCACGCCGTAATTGAAAGTAAAGCGATTGTCTTGGTTATATCCTTCCACAGGACTGTTCTTCATCTGGTAGATGCCTGTCTTCCCAGCATAGCAGTAGAATGTGGGGTCAAGGGAAACGTACTTGCTCACGCATATTTTCAATCCTGCCGAACCAGAGAATCCGAATCCCGGACCGCCAAAGATCACATCGTATTCTTGGGCACCAGGATAGTATCCTTGGTTATCATAGATATTGAGCAGTGAGAACTCGCGGCCAACGGGATGCTCTTCTGCGTCTAAAAGCATAGCATCAAAGGATTTGACCTTAGCATAGTTAAACTGAACGCCTAACTCCACAAATGGCTTCACAATGGGATGGACTTTTGAAAACAGATAGGTCATGGACAAGTCTATCATGGAGCGGTCCTCTTTGCCCACCATCAGCATGGTTGGCAGGTCACGCATATTGCCATAATCGTTAGGGGTTTCAAGCAGGCAGCGGGAATTGGCCGTCAGGCGACTGAATGTATAAGACAAGGAAATGCCCCAACCATCGCGGAACTTGTAGCGCGCCCCAAAGGAAACCAGCGTTTTGACTTTGTAACGCGTCTCCCAATCATAATCGCCACCCGGATCAACACTCGGATGGATATCGTCATTGATACTGATATAGGGGTAGGTCTGGCTGATCACTTCCATCATCTCTCGCCTCCAATAATCGCGATTGTCAAAGAGATACGCCAAGTTATTTTCATTCAAGTTGCTACCATTGTAATAATTGGCATTAAAAGTATTGCCTACAAACATCCCACCCCCAATATAGAGGTCGAAGCCCTTATCGTACCAAGTGGTATCTGAAAAATGGACGGGGACGACTTCTTTCTCATATTGCGCTTTACTGATAAAAGGAATAAACAGAATGGCTAATAAACAGCAGATGGTGATTTTTTTGTCCATACTTTTAAAATAAGTAGGGAGGGAAAATGCCTCCCTACTTGGATTATGATTTATAGGATATGAGTAATCATTGGGGTTCATGAAACCTGAAACTTGAAACTACAAATGCACGCATTCTTTGTAAGCATCGGCAGCAGCTTCCATGATGGCTTCTGACATTGTCGGATGCGGGAATACGGCATTAATAACATCTTTGCCAGTCATCTTGTTTTGGCGAGCCATAACAGCGCCAGCAATCATTTCAGTCACATTATCGCCAATAAGGTGGCAGCCGAGCCATTCGCCCGTGTTCTTGTCGAAGATGACTTTCACGAGTCCATCGCGACTACCTGCAGCAGTAGCTTTGCCAGAAGCGGTAAACGGGAACTTGCCGATGAGGACTTCACGACCTTGTTCCACGCAAGCGCGCTCCGTGAGGCCCACAGAAGCGATTTCAGGCGTGGTGTAGGTACACCCCGGAATATTGGCATAGTCAACAGGTACTGGATCAAGTCCTGCGATTTTTTCGATACAGACTTCTGCTTCGTGGGAAGCGACGTGAGCCAATGCCGGACCATGTACTATGTCACCGATAGCATAGACGCCTTCCACATTGGTGCGGTAGTAGTCGTCCACGATGACTTTGCCGCGTTCAACGGCCACGCCACATTCTTCAAGGCCAAGACCTTCCAGATTAGTAGCCACGCCCACTGCGGAAAGGACGATATCGCATTCGATTTCCGTGATTTTCTCTTTGGCATCCTTCACGGTGACCACACATTTATCACCCACAACGTCCACCTTCTCAACAGATGCGGAGGTCATGGTCTTTATGCCGGCTTTGCGGAAGCAACGTGCCAATGTAGCAGCGATTTCATCGTCTTCTACCGGTACGAGACGTGGCATATATTCTACGATGGTGACTTTCGTGCCCATCGTGGAATAGAAGTAGGCCAACTCACTACCAATGGCACCAGACCCCATCACGACCATTGTCTCAGGAAGTTGAGGAAGAGTCAATGCTTCGCGGTAGCCGATGATCTTTTTACCATCTTGTGGAACATTTGGCAGAGAGCGGGAATGCGCGCCCGTGGCCAATACGATGTGATTGGCTTCGTAAACGGTTACGGTGCCGTCGGCGGCAGTGACTTCCACTTTCTTGTCTTTCAGCAGTTTGCCAAAACCAGCGATGACATCGACGTTGTTCTTCTTAAGCAGATATTGAACGCCTTTGCTCATCGTCTCGGCCACACCGCGGCTGCGCTTAACGACTGCTTCGAAATCCGGTTTCACTGCGCCGTCCACTTGCAGACCGTATTCGGCAGCATGCGACATATATTTGAAAACTTGCACGGACTTGAGCAGCGCTTTGGTCGGGATACAGCCCCAGTTGAGGCATATTCCGCCAAGTTCGGCACGTTCTACGACGGCCACTTTCATATTCAATTGAGATGCTTTGATGGCAGCCACATAACCACCAGGGCCGCTGCCAATCACGATTAAATCATAGTTACTCATTTAGTGTGTGTTTTTGTGATATTAATACAAATTCTTTATTGTTGCAAAAAAGCGTGCAAAGATAGTCTTTTTTAGTCTTCCATTTCATTCTTAATACAACGTACTGCAGCGCCGGACGTTTTCGTCCAAGATGCTCGATTTTTTTTCATAATAGTAAAGTTTAGTAGGTGTTAAATTTCAAGCAATGTCATTTAAGAGACTACAAAAATAAAATTTTTTTTGAACAATGTTCCAATAGGCGAATATAATTCTGGTCCCATTCACCCATCATCCATCATCGTTCATCGTTCTTAATATTTTATCGTACATGGTACTACATTTTTTATTATTTTTGCCGCTTCAATTTTTAAAACCCAACCCAAGATGACAACATCTACAATTTTGTACGCCGCATTGACCATTGGTTTGATTGGTCTTATTTCAGCGGTAATTTTGCATTATGTATCTAAAATCTTCAAGGTAGAAGAAGATCCACGTATTGACGAGGTGCAAGCCTGTCTGCCCGGTGCGAACTGCGGTGGCTGCGGTTTTGCCGGATGTCGCGCCATGGCAGAAGCCATGGTCAAAGCCATGGACACCAGCATCGCCTATTGTCCTGGCGGCGATTATGAAAAAATCGGGGCCATCTTAGGCATCGCTGCTTCCGCAAAAGAGCCACAAGTTTGCGTGGTGCGCTGCAACGGCACTTGCGAGAATTCTCCTGCCAAAGTCAAATATGATTCCGCCATGACCTGTGCTTTCGCCAACACGCTGTTCTCCGGCGAAGGCGCATGCCCATTTGGCTGTTTGGGCTGCGGAGACTGTGTGTCAACCTGCAAGTTCGATGCCATCCATATCAATCCTGAGACCCACCTTCCTGAAGTGGAAGAAGACAAGTGCGTTGGCTGCAAGGCCTGCGTGAAGGCTTGTCCTCGTGGCGTACTCGAAGCAAGAGACAAAGGCAAGAACAACCGCCGCGTATATGTTGCCTGCAACAACAAAGAAAAAGGCGCTGTTGCACGCAAAAACTGTACGGCTGCCTGCATCGGCTGCGGCAAATGCGCAAAGGTTTGTCCATTTGAAGCCATCACGGTGACAGACAATCTCGCTTACATTGACTACACCAAATGCAAGGCCTGCCGCAAGTGCGCTGGCGAATGTCCGACAGGCGCCATCCATGCGGTCAACTTCCCTGAAAAGAAAGCCCCTGTGGCTGTTGAAGCCGCACCCGCTGAAGCCAACAACTCCAATGAAAAACCAGTAGAAGCATAACATCATGAACGATAGAATCCCAGAATTGGCCAGCGAACTGGCATCTGAAATCACGAAAGAACTTAAAGCTGATATTAAGAAATTAGGAAAGAAAACATTCAGCATGGGCGGCATTCACCCTGAAGCCAACAAATTTGCCCATTCCGCTGAAGTCGTAACCTTCCCATTGCCGGATCAGGCCGTCGTATATATGACCCAACACCTTGGTGCTCCGGCCACACCGATTGTCCAAAAGGGCGACAAAGTGAAAGTGGGACAACTCATCGGCGAAGCCCAAACCTTTATGTGCGCCAACATCCACTCCCCTATTTCCGGAACGGTCAACCGCATCGATATGATTGCCGACATCACGGGGTATAAGAAACCCGCCATCGTCATCGACCGCGAAGGCGACGAATGGATGGAAGACATCGACACTACGCCAGACATCATCCGCGATATCAAACTCAGCAAGGAAGAGATCATCGCCCGCATGAAAGACCGCGGCATCGTTGGACTTGGCGGTGCTTGCTTCCCCACACACATCAAATATATGCTCAAACCAGAGCAAAAATGCGAATACCTTATCGTCAATGCAGCCGAATGCGAACCCTACATCTCCACCGACAACCGTGTGATTTTGGAACGCACCGAGCAATGTATGATTGGCATTGAATGCGCCTTGATTGCTTCCGGCGCTTCTAAAGCCATCATCGGTATTGAAAACAACAAGCCGAGAGCTATCGCCGCTTTGGTTGAAATGGCAAAGAAATTCACGAATATTGAAGTCCAACCCTTGCAAATGAAATACCCGCAAGGTGCTGAAAAGCAATTGATCAAAGCGATTACAGGCAGAAGCGTTCCGAATGGAGCCCTCCCAATTTCTGTGGGCTGCATTGTCAACAATATCACGACCATGTATGTGCTCTATCAAGCCGTACAAAAGAACAAACCCATTGTACAAGCCTACACCACGGTTTCTGGCAAATCTATGAAGAAGGAAGACTGCAAAATTTTCCGCCTTCGCTTAGGAACCCCCATCCACGATGTCTTGAATGCCGTTGGCATACCAGAAGATACGGGCAAGATTATCTCTGGCGGACCTATGATGGGCAAAGCCATCGCTAACATTGACGCCTACATCGCAAAAGGTATGGGCAGCTTGCTGTTCATGAATGAAAAAGAAAGCAAACGCGGCGAAGTTTATCCTTGTCTACGTTGCGGCAAGTGCATTAACGCCTGCCCTATGGGATTACAACCTTATATGCTGCACGCATACGCAGACTTGAAACGCTACGAAGATTGCGAAAGATTCGGCATCATGAACTGCATTGAATGTGGCAGTTGCGCCTTCTCCTGTCCCGCCAACCGTCCATTGGTTGACATGATTCGCGTGGGCAAAGCCAAGACCGGCGCCATGATACGCGCCCGCAATGCGAAATAGCACTATTCTATTGAAATACTACGCTTAAAATTTCTTATAAAAATAGCAGTCCTAAAACAGACTGCTATTTTTTTGCAACTATATACTTGTTGTCCCGATTTATTTTATTTTCTTTTTTTGATTTGGGCGGCCCGGCACCACCCACGCACTTCCCACCGCTGTGCCGTCGCGCTTTCCACCCTAACTTGCTGCCCACCTACCACGTGCCGCCAGGCGCAAATTTGCTTCCGATTTGCAAAGATTTGCTTCCCAATAAAAGCCTCCGTCCTCCCACCCGCACGCAAGTAAATGGGTTCCAATCGCTGCCGCGGTCACCATAGGGCCTATTTGTTTCCAATTTGCCCAGATTTCCATCCCACCAAAAAATGCGTTCATGCCAGTGTCTTGATTTTTTGTGTAAGTTTGCCGCCCTAAAAAAAACAATCTTATGCGTACGGATTTCAAAATACCACATACCTTCACTATCGTTTTTTCTATCATCGTAGTTTGTGCTTTGCTGACGTGGATTATCCCTGGCGGCGAGTTCGACCGACAGACTGTGAACGTGGACGGGCATGAACGTAGCGTGGTTGTGGAAAATTCCTATCACCATGTCGATAAACAGCCACAGACGTGGCAGATTTGCACTTCTTTCTTCAAAGGTTTTGAGAGGACATCTTCTATTATTGTATTTATATTAATGATAGGCGGGGCATTTTGGATTATGAACGAGACCAATGCCATCAACCGGGGCATCTATCTGTTTCTCAATCGTACGCAAAAGATGCAGGAACACAAGTTCTTCCGAGCGGTCGGCGTCAACAACTTGCTCATCATCGCCATCATGATTATGTTCAGTCTCTTCGGCTCGGTGTTCGGCATGAGCGAGGAGACCATTGCCTTTATTGTGATTTTCGTACCATTGGCGATTTCTATGGGATACGATTCCATTGTGGGCGTACTGATGTGCTATGTGGCCGCACATGTGGGTTTCGCCGGCGCCATGCTCAATCCTTTCACCATCGGCATTGCACAGGGACTTTCCGGTCTCCCGACTTTCTCCGGCCTCGGCTATCGTTTCTTCTGCTGGATTATCCTCACCATCATCGCCATCGTGTTCACCTTGCTCTATGCACGCTGGGTGAAGAAAAATCCTACCAAGTCCATTATGTACGAACTTGACCAGTATTGGCGCGACAAGACCTCTGTGGAGGACATCGACCAAAGTGTGGTCAAGTCCTCTGCACTGACGTGGGTGGTTTATGGTGTCATCGCCGCTATTTTGGTATATTGCGCCATTGTTATGCCCAAAACGACGATTGCCTTGGGCAACGGTAGTAGCGAAATTGTACTATTCCCCATCATTGCGGGCATCTACATTCTGTTAGGATTCTTCGCTACACGCAAGTCCGTGCATCACTTCATCCTCGTGTTGCTGTTGCTCACCATTGTCACACTGGTGACGGGCGTACTTGGCTACGACTGGTATGTGATGGAGATTGCCGGTCTGTTCTTCGCGATGGGCATTGCGGCCGGTTTCGCTTTCAATCTCAAATTGGATAAAATCATTCGCCTCTTTCTGGATGGATGCAAGGACATCATGGTCGCGGCATTGGTCGTAGGCTTGGCTGGCGGCATCATCGTTATCTTGGAAGACGGTAAGATTATAGATACGATATTGTATGCTATCTCTCAGGGCATGGGCAATGCGGGCCGAATTGGCACAACGGGCATTATGTACGTGGTGCAGAATCTCCTCAATTTGATTATCCCGTCAGGTTCTGCTAAGGCAGCCCTCACTATTCCGATGATGGCGGAATGGTCCGACATTATGGGCGTGTCCCGTCAGCTCACTGTGCTTGCCTTCCAATTCGGCGATGGTTTCACCAATATGCTCACCCCGACTTCCGGCGTGCTTATCGGCGTGCTCGGCGTAGCGCGTATTCCTTACGCCACATGGTTTAAGTTCATCTGGAAGTTTTTGCTCGGTCTCATTATTTTAGGATTTATCCTGTTACTCCCGCCGTTGTTTGTGGCGTTCGCAGGATTCTAATGAAGGGGGCTTGAGAATTGTGCCAAAAGTTTAGGCCGACCCCTTATAAATAAGTAGAAAAGTAGAGAGGAAATAGCTGTAATGGGTTGGCTTCGAAAGTGACTAGTCCTCTTCCTTTCAACTTGTTGTTTATACCGGTTACTAAAATCTTTATGTAATTTTGCATCGTAAAATCGACCATTAGAATTTGCATGAAACACTATTTTCTCACTTTATTAATAATCACACTACCTATTTTATCTATAGCCGGCTACAGCAATACCATAGATACAACTCATCAAGTCAAGCGAGAGGTTGTTCTATTTGATGTGTCCTACAAAGGTGATATTATGGGTAACATATGTGGTGGGATCAAAAGATCTGGCACGTATTTAGGATATGCGCAAATAGGATTAGGCATCGACTTTGAGGCTCTGAATTGGTGGAAAGGGGGGATGCTCTATATCAAAGGTGGAAACACTCATGGAGGAACTCCCAGTGAGACTTTCATTGGCGACTCCCAGATTGCTTCAAACATTGAAGCCGGGAATCACACTTTTTTGCAAGAACTATGGTTCTCACAAAGTTTTAAAAATGTTGAAATAAAAATAGGAATGCAAGATTACAATGCCGATTATGCCGTATGCGAGCCTTCCGGAATGTTTTTAAACAGCGCCTTAGGAATCCACTCTTCCCTATCCAGCAATCTGAAACTACCCATATTCCCCATTATGGGCTGGGCATGCAATATCAATTGGGATATCCGTGACGACATGAGCTGGCGCGTTGGCGTTTTCGATTCTCCTCTTGATTTCGAAGAAAACCCCTACAATTTACATTGGAAAATCAACTCGGAGAAAGGCGTCGTATTAACTACTGAATATAATTATAAGACAAATATTAACAATAACTTAGAAGGAAGGTATTGCATTGGATTTACCTATCAAACCGCATTGCGCAAATGGGGCGTACATCTTAATGCCGCGCAGGCAGTTTGGAAACAAAATCAACACCAATTGTCTTTATTTGCCATGTACGCCATTTGCAAAGGGGATGAAAGAAACTACCACAATCATCTCGGTGCCGGCATAACCATGGAAGGCGTCTTTTCCAAGCATGGGCGTGATGCTTTAGGATTGGCATTCACAACAGAGTTTCTGGAGAGCACCCATTTATATGAAACAACAATTGAATTGACCTACCAATATCATATCCACGAAAATATATTTCTTCAGCCGGACATCCAATATGTCATCAATCCATCCGGTACGGGGATGCCTCTGAAAAATGCTTTGGTAATGGCGCTACGTGTAGGAATTGATTTATAACAAGAATAGAATGCATTTTCTCGAAGGCACAAAGAGTGGTTATTTCTCAACTCTCACCCGTATTCCTTCGCTGTGCGAAGTAAACTCCGGTGCGTACATGCACTGCATCGTGGTCAGTCCGTTGCTGTAGGTGCCGGCCATCGTGGCCACTAACGTGTATTCAAACACATACGTGCCCTTGGGCAGATAGTCGATGAAGAAGTTGGTGGCGGCATCGCGCGTGGATTCATAGTACCAGAGTCCGTCCTGATGCTTATAGCCTGACAGCACATTGGTAGGCTCAAAGCAGGCAGCGCGCATATCTTTGAGATGCACATACTCCATATCGCGGTCGGTGCGGATTTCCACACGCACGCGCACACGGTCACCCACCTTGATAGGCGACTGTTCGGTGATTTCTGTCAGCACCTCGCCACGTTCGTTGAGTTCTACTTTGTAGAGCTGCTTGCGAATGTTCATCTCCACATCCTGGCTGTGCTCCACTTTGTCCAAGTTCTCAAGATATTGCCAGTACAGTCCGCCCCAGGCAGGACCGGAACTGCTCTTGTCAATTTTCAGCGTGGCCATATCTGCCTTCACTTCAGTTCCCGGCCAGCTCTTCTTGATGTAGCCCGTGCCAGCTTCGGTTTGTTCTGAACCATCGCCTTCGGTATATTGCCAATCGCCTAAGGTGAGCTGCACGCTGTTGGCATTTTCCAATTGGCTGTTGTTGAGCAACAACGCGTAGATGGCTTCTGTGGTGGATTTGGTTGTGGGTTGAATTGTGGTGGTTGATTATTCGAGAATGAA
>JAKSMD010000052.1 GCA_024400815.1 Bacteroidales bacterium
TCTGGCGTAGGCATCTCCTATGGTGCAGAACGCATCTATGATGTCTTAAACGAACTTAACCTTTTCCCAGATGCCATCTTAAATCCGGTAAAAGTGCTGTTCATCAACTTTGGTAAAGAAGATGAAAAATACGCGCTGGCAGGCTTGCGTGCCATTCGCAAGCAAGGTATTGCCGCAGAAATTTATCCCGACAGCGTCAAAATCGGCAAACAAATGTCGTACGCCAATGCAAAAGCGATTCCGTTTGTCATCATGGCCGGCGAAACCGAACGCAACAGCGGCACTTACACGCTCAAGAATATGACCAGTGGCGAGCAAAGCCAACTGACTATCGAAGATATTATCGCAAAGATATAAGGCACCCTTGGGACAAGGTGTGCCTTCATTTACAAACACCTAAAACCATCCACGATGTCTCCAGAATCATCTAAGAAGAGCCGTATATCGCGATTCTTCAGAAAAGCTTGGCTCACCGTCAAGAAGTACACCCAAATCCGCGAAGACACGGACTATGAAGCCACCGTAGAATCCATATCCAAGAGTGTGGTATTCCGCGGTGTCAATGTGTGGATTCTCTTTTTCGCCATCATCATCGCTTCTGTTGGACTGAATGTGAATGCCACCGCTGTCATCATCGGTGCCATGTTGATATCGCCGTTGATGGGGCCTATCAACGGATTAGGGCTTGCTGTGGGCACCTTCGACGACGAGTTGCTGAAGCAGTCTCTGAAAAATCTGGCCATCATGGTGGGCATCAGTTTGATCGCATCCACGCTGTATTTTTTGATTTCTCCACTTAGTCATGCCCGCTCCGAGTTGCTAGCGCGCACGCAACCCACCATCTTCGATGTATTCATCGCCTTTTTCGGCGGCCTGGCAGGTATCGTCGCCACTTCCCGCAAATCACAGTCCATCACCATCATCTCTGGGGTGGCCATTGCAACGGCCTTGATGCCGCCACTATGCACCGCCGGCTACGGCATCGCCACCGGACAAATCTGGTACTTTCTCGGCGCATTCTACCTCTTCTTCATCAACTCCTTCTTCATCGCCCTCGCCACCTTCATCATGGTGCGCTATCTCCACTTTCCACAAAAAAAATATGTGGATGAGAACCGCAATCGCACCGTTAAGCGCATCATCACCATCTTCACCTTAATCATTTTAGTACCCAGCATATACTTAGCTGGAGATGTGGTCAAAGAGGCCGCCTTCAAAGCCCAAAGCGCTAAGTTCATCAATGACTTCCAAACGAATGAAGACTTCCAAAACATTCAAGTCGTTGCTTCTGAATGCGACTATCACCACCGCAGCCAAAGCGTAAGCCTATCGCTCATAGGCAGACCTCTCAGTCACAGCGAAATCAATGATTTACAAAAGTCATTGCAAATCGCCTACGGACAGAAAAAAGCCAAATTGATCATCCGTCAAACAGGAGAAGCTATTGACATCACCCAACAAAACGAAATCATCGAAGATATTTTGGACAAAAAAGACAATGCCTTAGCGCAAAAGGACTCCACTATCGCTGACCTTCGTACCAAAATCAACAAGATTCAAAATGCAGAAACCCTCTCCGTTCAATTAACCAAAGAGATTTACGCTCAATATCCGAATGTCAAAAAGTTCGCCATCACCGATTTGGTCCAATATGACACCAAAACGCTGGAAAACAACACTATTGCCGTTGTTTATTTACAATGGAAAGAGGGCGACCACGCAGCAGAAGAGCAAAAACTGATTCAATGGTTAAGAGTGCGTTTAGGGGTTGAAAATCTTAAAGTCATCCACTAAAAGCTACCGAATATCCAGATATTCCTTTTGAGTAGCGTAATCCAAATCCGTCACATAGAAATCTTCTATCCGCATCTTCGGGCATTTTACTTGCACCACAGATACAGGACTTTTCGAGTGATTCCAATAGTTATAGGAAACTGGGATTCGGTTCCAATGATCTTTTATAGGCACCGTATCTTTATTAGAAAGGATTGCTCTCGTTGAATCCTCCAACGTATTCATCATCAAGGTAAAGCGTTTGACAGGAGCATAATAGTACAAAGTTGCCGAATCGCAAAGCGCATGTCTGAAGGGGGCCGTTTCATCTTCCCAATCGATGCTTTCAGGATCCACCTGTGCCATGGTCAGCAGCATATCATTGTACTTGACAGACTCTTTCTTATCCAGCACAAAGACGCGTGTTTGGGGATGGTTAAGCAGAATATCCGCCAAAGAAGCCAAAGAATTGCACTCTTGAATCTTCAATCCATACCGAAGATTCATATACAAACTCCATGCGTTACGGTCATCGCCAGAGATGGAATTGCCCCACAGGCCCGATTCGTACAACGAGGGACAATAAAAAACATCCTGTTCCGTAATTCCGTTAAAGGCCTGCTTTTGCACCATATCATCATAGAGAAAGAATCGCTCTTCGCTGCGTTGCCATTCGTGTGCCAAACAATCATTGGTATAGTCCGTTATGACAACCATAAACGCCATAGAGAACATCAGCAAGGTCATCACCACATAGCGCAAGGGACTCCAAAAACTGCCCAGTTTATAGACAGCCAATCCCATCACCAACATTAACACAATGACACCAAAATAGGCATAGTAGCTCGTCACATAGCCAACAATCCACGCGCCCCACTCGATATTGTATTTCGCCGAAACAGCAATCAGAAAATGGGAAGACCACGCAAACACAAGCGCACTAACAGCGGTGACAATCAGCACTTTCCAAGACAAGTTCTTTTTAGATTGAGCAAGCAGACAAGTCAGCACAAAGCACACTATCAGCGCATGGATATAGGCCAACGGAGAAGCATGCAGGAAAGCAAAGCGATAATTCAACAAGTGCCCAACCAACGCCGGAGAATTGAGTTGAATGGCTTCATGTTCCAACTTATACTGTTGTAATGGAGACACATACAAAGTACAACGGTGAATGATGCCACGGAAATTCTCCCAATTCAGCGGATGAGCAAACGAACTTCCATCATATTGATTATCCACAAAAGCTCTAAAAATAAAATAGATGCCCACATACAAAGCCACGACACAAACAAACGGAAGCATCTCCTTGTAAAAATCCTTTGTTTTGAAAAGATTCTTAATGGAATATTTTCTCCAATTTCTGATCAACAAGAAAAGGCAGAAAAGCAGCAGGAAAATAAGATAAGTTTCGTAGAAAAGTGCCACAATAAAGCATAATACTGCCGAAACAATCACATAGGCATATTTGTCAGTTTCGATGTATTTCAAGAAAAATATCACCGCCAAGCATAAGAGCGCAAAACTCAAGGTGAAAAATCCCGGATAGGCGATAAATGGGATATGCAAGCTAGATGTCACCGGCGTAAAGCAAACTAGCAAGGCATACGTGGCAATGCCCAGATTCTCAGCATTGAAAATCTTTCTAATCATGTGAGCAAAAGCAATATAGGAAGATAGCAGCAATGCATTTTGGATAAATTTCAACAGGGCAAAACAGTTGGCCGCATACACCAATGAATACAATGGTTTGGTTATCAAGAAATAGAATCGTCCAGAATACTTCGCATAAATTTGGGCATCTTCCCAATAGTTCCCATTCAAAAAAGTAAGGTAGTATTCTAAATCATCGGCTGTAGTAAAACCAATTTTGAAAAAGGGCAACAAGGATATTATGGTCACAATGAGCAACAGAAACTCTATGACCAATTTATCAAAAGTGAAATACTTATTCTTCATTTTCAATCACGTTTTCAACAATATAGATAGGGCGCGACTTCACTTCATCGAAGATATAGCCGATGTACAAACCAATCAATCCGGAAACAAAAAGCTGAATTCCCGCAAAAGCGCTCATGAACACAATCAATGTCGTATAGCCCGACACTGGTGTCTTTAATATCCACATAATCAACGAATAGATTAAGAGCACGAGGCTAAGCAGGACAAAGAAAAGTCCGATGTAAATACCCACCAGCAATGGTGTTTTAGAGGTTGTTGCAACCGCAGTAAAAGAAAGTTTTAGGAGCTTGAAGAAGGAATACTTGCTTTTTCCACCCACCCTATCGGCCGCCACGTATTCAATTGTATTTTTCTTAAATCCAACCATTTGGACAATGCCACGCAAAAAGCGGGTACGTTCGCGGTAGTCCGTTTTCAAAATTTCCGCCACGGGCTTAGAAATCAAAAAGAAATCAGATGCATTCTCCGCCAATTTAACGGAAGACAAGCGGTTCATACACTTATAGAACAATCTCGAATTAAATTGATGGATTTTGCTATCATCGGTACGTTTGGTGCGAACCATATTCACCACATCAAAACCATCTTGCCAGCATTGGAGCATTTGTGGTATCATCTTCGGAGGATGTTGCAAATCGCTATCCATACAGATAACGGCATTACCACGGCTGTAATCAATCCCTGCAATCATAGCGGCCTCATGACCGAAATTACGGGCAAAGTTAACCACGCGCACATGTGCATCTTCACGGGCTATTCCACGCAAAATGGCCAGCGATTGGTCTCTACTACCGTCATTTACAAAGATAATCTCAAACGTAACAGAGAGGGATTCTAACACGCTATGCAATTCTTCATAAAAGGCCCTAACGCTCTCTTCCTCATTATATACAGAGCATATCACACTTACATCCATATTGTTCTATTTCTTAAGAAAGCGCAAAAGTAAGCATTTTTTATCGAAACATCTATTTCTGCCGCTTAAAAATTGTAAATTTGCGCCCTATTTTTAGTGCAGACGCTATGGATAAACATTTTCTTCCAATCACGAAAAAAGAACTCGACTACCTTGGGTGGGATTATGTAGATGTCATTATCGTCAACGGCGATGCCTATGTGGATCATCCTTCCTTCGGGGCAGCCGTCATTGGAAGAACCTTGGAGCGTGCCGGACTGCGCGTGGCCATACTGCCGCAACCCAACTGGCAAGACGACCTTCGCGATTTCAAGAAATTAGGGAAACCCAGACTATTTTTCGGGGTAACCTCCGGCAACATGGACTCCATGGTCAATCATTACACCGCCAACAAGCGGCTGCGAAGTGACGACGCCTATACGGCAGGCGGCAAAGCGGGATTCCGTCCTGACTACGCCACCACGGTTTATGCCAAGATTCTCAAGCAGTTATACCCCGATGTGCCCGTAGTCATCGGCGGCATCGAAGCCTCCATGCGCCGACTGTCGCACTACGACTATTGGAGCGACACGCTAAAACCCTCTATCCTTGTGGAGAGCCAAGCCGATGTGCTCGTGTACGGCATGGGAGAGCGTCCCATACTGCAACTGGCGGAACTTTTCCAACAGCCCAATTGGCGCAGCCATTTGAAAGATTGTCTGCAAATTGCCTTCTTGGATAATGACAGCAAGCCGTACACTCCCGAAGAGACCATACGTTTGCATTCGTATAAAGACGAACTCAAGGACAAACGCAAATATGGTGAAAATTTTGTGTTATTTGAGACCGAATCCAACAAACGCGCTCAGCGCACCTTGATACAACCGTACGACAAGCAGTTTCTGGTCGTCAGACCGCCATTTCCAGTGGCAACAGAAGCCGAGATGGACAGTTTCGCACTCTTCGACAGAATGATGAATGCTCCGCATCCCAAGTACATAAAGCGTGGTGACATCCCTGCCTTTGAGATGATTAAGAACTCCATCACCCTGCATCGCGGATGTTTTGGCGGGTGCAGTTTCTGTGCCATCTCCGCCCACCAAGGCAAGCAGATCGCTTCCCGCTCCAACAACTCCATCCTTGCTGAAGTGCAAGACCTGATTCAACGACCGTACTTCAAAGGGCACATCACGGACTTAGGCGGGCCATCGGCCAACATGTTCCGCATGGAAGGCAACGATTTAGAACGCTGCAAAAAGTGTCCGCGCCCATCTTGTTTAGTGCCTAAAATCTGCCCCAATTTGCAGCTTAACCATAAGCCGCTAATTGACCTTTATCAGCAGGTGGCACGACTTGATGGGGTCAAACATGTAACCATCGGCAGTGGCATCCGCTATGAGATGTTATTGCCACAAAGCAAAGAAGAAGACCTAAAGAACAACCAGAGTAAATATTTGCATCAAATTGTAAAAGAGCATGTTTCAGGGAGACTTAAAGTGGCGCCAGAGCACACAGATGCGGAAGTGCTCAAGTTGATGCGCAAACCCGAGTTCGACAAATTCCTGGATTTTCTCAAGCGCTTTGAACAGGAAAATAAGAAGTGTGGCAAGAACCAGCAACTCATCCCTTACCTGATTGGTTCGCACCCAGGCTGCACCATAGAGAAGATGGCCGAATTGAGTCACATCACGCAAAGCCATCATTTGATGACGGACCAGGTGCAAGACTTCACGCCCACCCCAATGACTTTTTCCACCGCCATGTATTTCTTAGGTTACAATCCGTATGACGGCAAAAAAGTTCATGTCGCGAAAAGCATAGACGAGCGCAAAAAGCAGCATGATTTCTTTTTCAAGACAAGCAAACGGCATTCCTAGCGATAGCCAACGCAATTGCAAAAACTTGACAGACTCCTATTTACGACCAAAATCGGCGGGAATTTCACCCCACAATGGCGTATTCCATTTATAGATAGGATTAGGATACGTATTGTTTTTCAGCCAGTTCTCGGCTCGCGTCATCATATCAAAGAGTTTCGCATTTTCTGCCGTTGGCAGGATGATAGACTTATGCTTTTTATGGCGCACCCATGCCAATGCCGTGATGCTATCCGTATAGATAGGAATGGCAAGGCCCCGCTGATGGCAAAGTGCAATACCGTGTACCAGTGCTAGAAATTCACCGATATTGTTGGATGCATTGGGGAAAGGCCCCCTATGGAACCATTCTTCGCCGGTAGCCACATAGACGCCTCGGTATTCCATCATCTTCGTCACCGTATTCCAGGCAGCATCCACTGACAGACTTTCTAAAATCGGCTTAGGATCACCATCCTTGAGCATCAGCGGAATGCCAGAAGAAGACGACGGATGATTGCGATAATAGTTTGGATACCCTTCTAAGAAAGCGCTTTGGGCCTCATTCAAGGTTTCAAAAGACTTATACTTAGCACCTTCAAAGTGCATCACTTGCGCTTTGCAATCGTTCCAATTGTCAAAAACCCCCGTTTTAGCACCGACCCATACCACATAATATTTTTTCTTTGCGCCCATTGTTCAATATTTCATTTATAAAGCATTTCCATCTGTCACAAAAGCAAGTGCCCGCATAAACACCCAGACGGAATTTTTTGTATGTTTGCGCCCCGAATTTCAAGCACGCATCTGGGTGCAAAAATAACTTTTATTTATTCTTTTATCAAAAATGAAAAGCAGAACTTATCAACAAATTGCCCTTACCCTCATTATCGCATTAGGTATTAGTTTTTTATTTTCTTCTTGCGTTAAAAACAAGAAAAACATCCAAAAGGAAGACATCGTCGTCACGCACGAATTTCCGAACGGCAATTGGGCATTTGAAGAAGAAGTTTTGGATCTTGGCTTTGACATCACCGACACGATACATGCCTATCGCATAGAGTTTTCACTCAACTACGACAGCACAGCCAACACCATTGACGAACTCCCCGTCACCATCACCCTCACCGGTCCGGACGGCATGGAGACCTTTGTATCCAGCAAATTCAATTTTGACCCCAAAGTCAACAAAGATATTACACCAACTGGACAAGGCAGTATATGTAATATGAACTTAATCGCCTTCCCAAAGAAGAATCTCAACCAAGTAGGTCACTATAACATCAATTTCTACCGCAAAGCCACCAAAGCTGACAACTACGGCTTGAACAGTCTGACCATGCGCGTTGTGCCCGTGAAGAAGTAAGGTGCTATTGGCTATGAGCTGTTAGCCATTTGCATTTTGGAGTTATCCCTCTACCTTTCTATCTTTCTACTTTTGAACTTTAACCATTGACTTTGACATTGACATTGGCTTTGACTTTGACTTTGACATTGACTTTTGAGAAATCGCTGTTTAAACTTTAAACTTTAAACCTTTGCCATCAAGCATGGCATTTGATTTTTGGAGTCTCTTGCCTGAAACTTGAAACCTGATCATTGACTTTTTTTTGAGTTTTATTTTTTTCGTATTTATTTATTAGAAATTAATTATATTTGCGCGTTTTTTCGTTAACAATTTTTTGTTAACATTAATATGTTGTAATAGAATAAATTAATAATAAATAAAATAAATAAAATTATGGAACAAACGAAAGGAAAAATCATGTTAGTTGATGAAAGCGAAAATCTTCGCTGTGTCATCAAAGACTACATGGAACTTAATGGTTACGAGGTTATCGACTTCAGCGATGCCAATCTTGCTGCCAAGTCTTTCAACACCAACCTCTACGATCTTTGCATCATCGATATTTTAGTATCCGGCAAAGACAGTTTTGTATTATTGCAAGAAATCCGCAAAATTGACGTCAACATTCCAGTTATCATCTTGACAGCCAACGCTTCTAAAGAAGAGCGCATCAAGGGTTTCAAATTGGGTTGTGATGACTACATTGCCAAGCCTTTCAGCATCGAAGAGTTGGAGCTCCGCGTCCAAGCCATCTTGAGAAGATGTCGCAAGGGCATGCCTGCTCCAGACAGCATCTATAATGAAAAGATTTACAAAATGGGCAATTTCACCTTCAATTACAGTGGTTTGCAACTCATCCACGAAAAAGCAACCCGCACGCTTACCCGAAAGGAAGCCGAATTGCTCAAACTCCTCCTCGACCATAAAAACAAACTCATCCCACGCGAAATCATTTTAAAGGAAATCTGGGGCGACGAAGATCACGCCGTCGGCAGAAGTATGGATGTTTTCCTCACCAAACTGCGTTCCTATCTCCAAATCGATGATGTGGAACATATCAAACCCAAAGCTAAAAACCAACGTAAAGTCACTTATACAGACGGTTACGAGCCTTTGGTGGAAATCTGCAACATCCACGGCACCGGTTTTATGATTAAAGTAAAAGAATAACACTCAAAACAACTCAGACAATGATTATCGACAAACTTTATAAAAGCGTGGCCCAAAACGGTCATGTTTGCGTCGGTTTGGATACCGACTACAGCTATCTTCCAGAAGCTTTCGCACAAAAATATCCAAATATTGAAGAAGGTCTCTTCGAATTCAACAAAGCCATCATTGACAAGACTTTGGACGTTTCGGCCTGCTACAAAGTACAAATCGCCTATTACGAATCCTACGGCATAGCCGGCTTGCGTGCCTACCAGAAGACTTTGGCATACCTGCGCGAGAAAAAAGCTGTCATTATCGCTGACATCAAACGTGGCGACATTGCCAAGACCGCCGAAATGTACGCCAAAGCGCACTTCACCGGCGATTTTGAATCCGACTTCATCACTTTGAGTCCGTATATGGGTTTAGACAGTTTGAATCCTTATCTTCCTTATGTTAAAGAACAAAACAAGGGCGTTTTCGTATTGATTCGCACTTCCAACCAAGGCGCAAAAGACATTGAATATCTGCCCACCGAAAACAATCAACGCATCTACCATGTTGTCGGCCAGAAAATCAACACCTTAGGAAAAGAATATATGGGATGTTGTGGTTTCTCCAGCGTTGGCGGCGTGATGGGCTGCACCCATGCTGACGAAGCATCCGAAATCCGTAGCATGCTGGATTCAACCTTCTTCTTAATTCCTGGTTACGGCGCCCAAGGCGGCAAAGCGGAAGATATCGCAAAGTACCTCCGCAACGGCAATGGCGGCGTGGTCAACTCCTCCCGCGGCATCCTCTTGGCTTATCGCAAACAAGAAAACGGTGCTGCCGACTTTGCAGAATGCTCCCGCCAAGAAGCAATCCGTATGCGTGACGACATCCTAAATGCAATCAAATAATGGGAAACCATTAGGAACTTCTTTTCATTAAATATTATTTGAAACCTCAAATAATCCAAATTCCTTACTCTTAACCCATCTATATGAATTATTTTGAATCTAACGTAATATCGAACAAGCAACTCACGGATGATATTTTCGTGTTGGAAGTGGAACGTAAAGATGCAACTGCTGCCGCCGGACAATTTTTCATGCTGAAATGCTGGGACAACGAGTTAACCTTAATGCGCCCTATCAGCATTTTCAAGGCAGAAGCCGACACTCTGCATTTCATGTATCGAGTCATTGGCAAAGGCACCCAACGCTTGTCCCAACTGCACAAGGGCGACAAGCTCCAACTGTTAGGCGCACTGGGCACTGGATACCCCATCCAGCAAGTACACGGACGCATTGCCTTAGTAGGTGGCGGACTGGGCATTCCCCCACTCTGCCAAACCGCTAAAGAATTGGCAGCGCATGGCGCGGAAGTCGTGGCGCACATTGGCTATCGCGACAAACTTTTTGCCTTAGAAGATTTTAAACCCTACTGTAAAGATGTTTTATTCTCTATTGAGAAAGGGGAAATCGGTTATCATGGTTTTGTTACCGACTTGCTCAAGCCCGAACAATTCGATGCTGTTTTCACCTGCGGACCTGAAATCATGATGCGCAAGGTGGCAGCCATGTGTGCCGAAAAGGGCGTTGCCTGCTGGTGCTCTATGGAAAATCGCATGGCCTGCGGCATTGGTGCCTGCTTAGGATGCAGCATCAAGACCACAGAAGGCATGAAACGCTGCTGTAAAGACGGTCCTGTGTTTAGAGCAGAAACACTGTTTCAGTAGAAATGCATTGGCTTTTGGCCATTAACCATTAGCTGTTAGCGTTTGTGAATCTCCACTCTACTTTGACCTTTGACTTTTTTGGAGTCTCTCCTCTACTTTTCTACTTCTCTACTTTTGAACTTTGACCATTGACTTTTAACCACTGCATCATCGCACATCAACATTAACACCATTAATTCATGAACTTACAAACCACTATCTGCAATATAAAATTCAAAAACCCCATCATTGCTGCCTCTGGCACTTTTGGATTTGGGGAAGAATTCAACAAATTATACGATGTCAGCTGCTTAGGTGGCATCAGTTCAAAGGGGCTCACACTCCATCCGAAAGAAGGCAACGAAGGCATCCGTGTCTATGAAACGCCGTCAGGCATGATGAACAGCGTAGGATTGCAAAACCCCGGCATTGAAGCCTTTATCAAAGAAGGCATTGCAAATATGCGAAAGTTCGACACCGTGTTGATTGCCAACATGGGCGGGCATAGCATGGAGGACTATGTTACCGGCGCCAAGATGCTCTCTGATGCGGACATCGACATGCTGGAGTTGAACATATCCTGTCCGAATGTGAAAAGTGGCGGCATGGCCTTCGGTCTGAAAGCAGATGTAGCAAGTGAAGTAGTACGCGCCGTGCGTGAAGTTTGTCACAAACCTCTTATTGTCAAGTTGTCACCCAACGCGGAGAACATCGTTGACATGGCAAAGGCGTGCGAAGCCGCTGGCGCCGATGCGCTGTCATTGGTCAACACCTTCCAAGCCATGGCCATCGACATTCACAAACGCAAAGCCGTATTCAACAACGTATATGCGGGATTGTCTGGCGCAGCCATCAAACCCATCGCCTTGCGTATGGTACACTCCGTCTGCAAAGCCGTGAATGTTCCCGTCATCGGTATTGGCGGCATCGCCACGGCCCAAGATGTCCTGGAATTCACTATGGCTGGCGCAGCAGCCGTTCAGATTGGCACTGCCAACTTCAGCAATCCGCTCATCTGCAAAGACATCTTGAGCGATTTAGAGCAACTCTGCCAACGTGAGAACATCCATAGTCTCGACGAGATCAGAGGCATCATTTAATTCAAAATCACATTTCCTCTAAATATGAAAATCATCTCTTTAGAATCGAAAGTAACCGTATATGACGACCGCAGCGAATTGGCGGAGGATGTGCTCCACTTGATACACGAAGCCGAAAATGCAGCGCAACGAGCATACGCTCCTTACTCTAAATTCCAAGTGGGCGCAGCCATTTTGATGAATAACGGCAAAGTAGTGACAGGCAACAATCAGGAAAATGCAGTTTACCCCTGCGGCATCTGCGCCGAAAGGGCAGCGGCTTTTGCGGCATCCTCACAATACCCTGATGTGCCCTTCAACAAAATCGCTATTACCGCCATCAACCCAGTGTCACCGCTCACTCAGCCCATCTCGCCATGCGGCATCTGCCGGCAAGCGCTTTTCGAATATGAAGAGAAATTCAACCAGCCGATAGAGGTCATCCTTACAGGGCAAGAGGGTCCAATTTATGTACTGCAAAGCATCGCTGCCCTTCTGCCCTACACTTTCCATGCAGGATTCTTGCCTTAAATTGCACTGTTCATAACTTTGGCCAAACGAGCCCTCAATTCTTCCATTTTTTATAGATATTTGCAACCGAAACAAATCTAACAAGCCAAATTTCTAATTTATGGAAAACAAACCAATTACCGAGAATCGGCAACAAAAGAACTTGTCTTATAACCGCATCGAATCTGTGATGGGCATGACGGGCAAAGTAACCCCGCAAGCGATAGAATTTGAAGAAGCCGTATTGGGCGCTCTGATGATGGACAGCGAAACTGTCAGCGATGTATTGGGCATTTTGACGGACAAAATGTTCTATGTCGAAGCCAACCAACACATCTTCGAAGCGATTCAAAAGTTGTTTATTGCTGAGCAGCCCATCGACTTGTTGACCGTCACCAACCAATTACGCAAAGACAAAGTATTAGAATCCGTGGGCGGCGCATCCTACTTGGCCTCCCTCACCAACCGCGTATCTTCGTCTGCCAACATCCAATACCACGCCCGCGTGGTCATGGAGAAGTATGTCGTACGCGAACTTATCAAAAATTGCAATTCCATCATCACAGATGCCTACGATGAGTCCTTAGACGTGCTTGAGCTATTGGACAAATCCGAAAGCAAGATTTTCAATATCATCGAGCAGAATTTCCACCGCGACAGCAAACCGCTGCACCAAGTGGTAATGAAGGCCATCAATGAATTGTCCGAACTTCGTTCCAATTCCGATGAAATCCAAGGCGTTCCTTCTGGCATTCGCGCAATCGATGCTAAAACGGGCGGATGGCAACCTTCCGACCTTATCATTTTGGCTGCCCGACCGGGTATGGGAAAAACCTCTTTCGTGCTGTCGGTAGCACGTAATGCCGCTATTGACAACAATAGGCCTGTTGCATTCTTCTCTTTGGAAATGTCAGCCACACAGCTGGTACACCGTCTATTTTCCATTGAATCAGGTATCAACGCGGAAAAGATTGCAAAGGGCACCCTTTCTGACGAAGAGTGGATAAAGCTCATGGATAGCGTTGGAAAATTAGAATCTTCGAACTTGATTATAGACGACACACCCGCACTTTCCATCTTCGACTTGCGCGCAAAATGTCGTCGTCTCAAGCACCAGCACAACATCCAGATGATCATCATCGACTACTTGCAGTTGATGACCGGCACCAACGAAAACAACAAAACGGGCAACCGCGAACAGGAAATCAGCCACATTTCTCGTTCTCTGAAGGCCTTAGCAAAAGACTTGAATGTCCCCGTCATCGCCTTGTCACAGTTGAGCCGCGCCGTAGAAAACCGCGCCAACTCCAAACGTCCACAACTGTCCGACCTTCGTGAATCTGGTTCTATTGAACAGGATGCAGACATGGTACTCTTTATCTATCGTCCAGAATATTACAAATTGGATACTTTCGAAGACGACACGCCTTCTGCAGGCTTAGCCGAAATCAACTTCGAAAAGAACCGTCACGGCAGTCCTGGCCCTGTAAGAGTTCGATTCCAGGCCCAATACACCAAATTCTCCGACATTGAGGATGGTTACTTCACTGGATCTGAAGACACCTTCAGCGCCACAACGAATCCTGTCGCTGCCGCCCAGGCCTTAAGCGCAATGGCAGGCATTCAGCCAAACAAATCATTCGAAGAGTTCGACTCCAAGATGAATGACGACAGCAATGATACGACCAACGGCGGTCTTCCTGCCGACAACCCCAACGATTTCCCATTCTAACCATTACCAAACGAAAAAATATCTACTTATAAGATGAAAAAACTTTCGATGGAAGAGCTGAATCGCATTACGCCGGAGCAGTTCAAAGCACAGACCAAATTTCCCGTTGTGGTAGTATTAGACAGCATCCGCAGCATGAACAACATTGGGTCCATATTCAGAACTTGTGATGCTTTCAATGTAGAGAAACTCTATCTATGCGGCATTACGGCTTGTCCGCCACAGAAAGAAATCAGCAAAACTGCCTTAGGAGCCACCGAAAGCGTAGATTGGGAATATGCAGAAGATGTAGTTGCCCTCGTGCAAAAATTAAAGAAAGACGGATACACCACTTTCATGATTGAACAAGTAGATGAATCCCACATGCTGGATCAGTTCTCATTCCAAGACCACGAAAAAATCGCCCTCATCGCCGGCAACGAAGTATATGGGGTAAGCGATGAACTGCTACCCATCTGTGATGCCGCCATCGAAATACCCCAATTCGGTACCAAGCACTCCCTCAATGTAACCATTGCCACCGGCATTGTACTCTGGGAAGCCGTGAGGAGTAAATTAGCCGTTGGCCATTAGCATTTTGCCCCCCTCTACTTTTCTACCTTTCCACTCCTCTACTTTGACTTTTGACCTTGACATTGACTTTTTGCCTTCGGCTGCCATTAGCCTTTGGGGAGTTACCACTTGAAACCTGAAACTTGAAACCTGAAACTATTTGCCATCAAGTACGGCCCTTGATTTCCCGAGTGACTTTCTTGAAACCTGAAACTTTGACTTTTGACCTTGACATTGACCTTTTTGGGGTCCCCATAATTCTCAATTATAAATTTTCAATTCACAATTATCAGCTGTGGGCGGCGACAGCAGATGCTTTCTTCGGCGCAAGACAACCCGCGCCGCTACTACCGCACCTCGCCATTTCTCCCTCAGGTTGCGACCTACACTGCGTTGCGGTCTTA
>JAKSMD010000053.1 GCA_024400815.1 Bacteroidales bacterium
GGCCTGTGCCGAAGTCGTTGTTCATACGAGGAACGATGTAATATCTGAAAGGAAGACCGCTTTGGTTGCCGATCTTGGTGGTAGCGAAGTTGACGCCAGTAAGGTTGCAAGCAGCAGATGGAATAGGGGTGCCGATATATTCGGCGTCTTGGAAATAGGGGTAGGCAGCGCTTGCAGTAACCCCATTTTGGGTGATGTTGTAAGCGGTCAAAACGGCAAAGTTAGCACCTGCTTCGTTGAAGGTAACGTTGTTCATCTTGATAAGCTCTGCTTGGTGTTGAGCCATGAAGGTGTTGTCATTGAGTTGGTCGAGCGTGATTTCCATAGGCGTTACGTCTTCTAAGATGGAAACGAAATTTTCGTAGCTGTGGGTCGGTTTGAATTCGAGGAAACCATAGTAGCTGGTAAGTGTACCATAAATGCCAGAAATTTTGTCGCCAATGCTAAGAGAACCGAGCTTGTTGTCAGGGTCGAAAATGAGGATGGCGCCGGTAGCATCTTGAATGCATTTTTGATTGTTGTAAGCGGCAACTGCGGTAACGATGACTTCGCCTTCGAGCTTGTATTCGGTGTTGTCAGCGTTGTTGACAGAATAGTCGGAGAAGTCGAGTTTGCTTCTGAGTTCTGCAATGTTTGCAGCATGGAATTCGGTAGCAACCCCATAAATGAAGGAAATCGTTTCGGTTTCCATTGCGTTGCCAGCGAGGTCTGTTACATTTGAGATGGTTAATGTGTTTGTAATACCTTCAGCCAAAGCCGGGTTGAAGGTCAAAGTGACTACGTTTTCATTCAAAGATGCTTGGGAAACGGTGCCGTTGTCTAAAACATAGTTGCTGGTGTTTTGTGCCGTTGTCGGATCCATTGGTTCGTTGAATGTCAATGTCATGGATGTTGCATTAACGACATTGTGAGAAGCAAGGACGGGAGCGTAGATGTCAGGACCAGCGGGAACAGCGTTGATTTGAACATTGTCGATACGATAGGAACCATTGCTGGAAGATGCGCCCGTCAAAGTGCAACGAAGGTAAACATTGCTTTGCTCGTTGATGGCAGTAACGGAAGTGAGGTCCATGGAAACCAATTCGTAAGTGGAAGTGGCGCTTGGAAGCGTGCTAATGCCAGGGAGTGCGGTGAAGTTGGTGCCATCGGTACTGTATTCCCAAGCGGTATTGTTAAAACCAGTAGCGGTGTAACGAGCAGCAAAGGAAACAACGATGTTTTGATAGTCGGTTGTGGAAAAATGGAAAACGAAAGACTTGCCGTTAGCGGTAGAGTTGATCATAGCCAAGTCTTTGCCAGAGGCGGTGCCGTTGAGACTGTTGATGGTTGAACCATTGTTGGCGGTCAATTCGCCATCGGCTTGTGAAAGCCATGCAGAAGAACCGTGTGTGCCGTCCAAATAGAGTCCTGCCATGTCGGCTTGCGTGCCTGCTTCTGCTAAGTAGGATGTTGGTGTGTTAGGAGATGCCTGGTTGTCTGTGAATGGAAAATATGCCAAATTCACAGTCTGAGCAGAAAGTCCGCATATCATGCAGAAAACAATTGCTAAAGCGAAGAATTTTCTCATTGTTAAAGTGTTTTAATTAATAATTGTTATTGTAAATATTCGTTCTAAAAAGGGCGCAAAAATACAAAAAATGAACCAATTGCAAAAATTGATTTTTTAACGAATATTTGCTATTTAGCATGGTGATTGTTGAAGTTCTATTTGTAGTCTCAAAATGCAGATTTTTGACCTTATTGATAAAATAAATAAAGTTGTGTTGCTGTGCTCTTTTTTTTGTATTTTTGCCGCCTCTTAAGAAGCGTTATGGAAAGTTGGCCGAGCGGTTGAAGGCAGCGGTTTCGAAAAACGCCCTAGTGTAACAACCATCAGGGGGTCGAATCCCTTACTTTCCGCAAAGCAACGCGAAAGCGTTGCTTTTTTGTAAGCGAATATTCGACGAGAGTTTACTTTCCGTAGAATGTTCGCTTACAGAAAAGAACATTGCATCAGCAATGTCTTTTGTTTCGCAAGGATGCCCGCGGCAGCGTTGGGATATACAATCCCTTTGGACGAAAGCGTTGCTTTTTTGTAAGCGAGACTTTGATGCCAATTTTTTTTATTTTTGCACCGCCTGTTCAAGATACGGCTCCCTTTATAACTAAATGTATAAAAAAAAAATCACACTAATGTTGCTCGCGCTGTTGGGTTGCGCAACAGTTGGCCTGGCGCAAACGGAATGCCCAACGGTCACGGATGTGGACGGCAATACCTACAAGACGGTCGTCATCGGCAACCAATGCTGGATGGCGGAGAATATGCGTGCCACACACCAGCCTGGCGGCCAGGAAATCTTGCTGACGGAGCAGAAAAGCGACAGCATTCCTTACCGCTACTGTCCGAATGGCCGCATGCGCAACGTGAAGACTTACGGCTATCTTTACAACTGGGAAGCTGCGAAAGTGGTGTGCCCCGATGGCTGGCATCTGCCTTCTGATGCGGAGTGGACCCAGATGACCGATTTTGTTAGTAGCCAAAGCCAGTATGCCTGTGCGGAAAATGCGGCAGACAACGCCAAGGCATTGGCCGCCACGGCCCATTGGAAACAATGCCAAAAGAATTGCACTGCGGGCAACCATCCTGAAGAGAACAACGCCACGGGCTTTGCCGTCCTCCCCGCTGGCGGCTTCTACAACGGTGGTTATGGTTATTTCGGCAAAGGAACTTTCTTCTGGACCTCCACCGAATCGGCAAGCGACAGCGCCTATAAACGCTACTTGGACTATGACGCCCCCAGTATGGTGCGCTACACCTACCTTAAATTGGGCGGCGGTGCCGTCAGATGCGTGAGAAGTGAGAAGTGAGAAGTATACCCCAATCTACTCATCAACTATTCTACTTATCTACCATTTATTCTACTAATTGATCCATTTATTATCCCCATTATTCTATTAACATCATGAAACTCATCAGTTGGAATGTCAATGGCCTACGCGCCGTCTATCAGAAAAATTTCACAACATCCTTTCACAATCTTGATGCCGATATTTTCTGCTTGCAGGAAACCAAAATGCAGGAAGGACAGCTCGATATCCATTTCGATGGTTACGAAAGCTATTGGTCTTATGCTGAAAAGAAAGGATATTCTGGCACAGCTGTGTTTACTCGTATAAAGCCGCTTCGCCGCGTGGATGTGCCCGTTCTTGATCCTGAAGTTTTTCCCGGCAACGAAGGCCGAATCGTTGCGCTTGAGTACGACAACTTCTTCCTCGTGAATTGCTATACTCCGAATGCGCAAGATGGATTGAAGCGTTTGGACTTCCGCATGAAATGGGAAGGATGCCTGCGCCAATTTCTTTGCCAGCTGGATGCTCAGAAGCCGGTACTCTATTGTGGCGACCTCAATGTGGCGCATCAGGAAATAGACCTCAAGAATCCCAAAACGAACCATCAGAATGCCGGTTTTTCCGATGAGGAACGTGGCGAGATGACTCAATTGCTTTCGGCGGGCTTTACGGACACATTTCGCCATCTCTATCCCACACTTACAGAGGCATACTCATGGTGGTCATATCGCTTCCACGCACGCGAGAAGAACGCGGGGTGGCGTATCGACTACTTCATCTGTTCGTCTCGCGTGGCACCGAAAATAGAGGTTGCGGCCATTCACAACGAGATTTTCGGCAGTGACCATTGTCCTGTAGAATTGCAAATCACCTTGTAACGCACCCTCCTTGCTCACAGCGTGGACCGGGAGGAGCCAACATCTTCATGATTCAATATTTTAATAAATGAAAAAGTGCTTCGTTTTTCCGCTTTTGTTCGTCGTTTCCGTTGCCTTTGCGCAGACGGACAGCGTCTTTATGTTTGTGAAAACTACTGCGCCAACGGACACCGTCTATATGACTCGTGACGACATCGACACGATCTTTATCGAAAGAAATTGCCTGCTGATGGCTCCTTCCTGGATTCCCAAAAGAGACCGGATGGCCCATTGGAATGCGCCTCGTCGGCTGAACAAGAATGAGACTTTTGACGTTTATTACAGACATCTCAATCGGTGGGAACCTGTTATGACGAAAAGCATTTACAGTTCTTTCCTCTTTGACAAAGAAATTGTGGTGGACTCTTGCTCTTCTTTTAATGAAGAACGCATCTTTTATCACGGCCTTACTTTTGAAGATGCTCGCGAGCAAATCCGACAAATGGTTGAGGAGGGCAAGGCTTCTGACCTATTGCTTTATGGTAAAGATGTGATAGAGGATTTGATAGCCTTACTGGACGACCCGACGGGCACATCTATTCCAATGCGTTATTCTCAAAACACATATACCTATGGAGATGTGGCCCTGATGTCGTTGCTTCGGATTGTTCGTCTGCCCGTTTGCAGCTGGCTTAACATAGAAAAAGACTCGCTGTATGATCACCTGCACCTTCATCCTGAACTTAGAGGAGTGTTAAAGGCAAAGGCGATAGAAATGTGCCAGAAAGACACAACATCTTTTGCTAGATTACTGCCTATCCCACATTTATGTTCTGTAGAAGACAGCACCTATCAGGCAGACTCTGACGGTAACATCTTTAATTACCGATATCCTGGGCAATACGACTATATTGCTATTATGAGTCTGGGCGCGGAGTGGCCGGCAGCGTCATTGGCAAATGATGAAGTAGTACCCCCGTCGAAACGAAAAATCCCCTCGCACTATCACAAAGTGCTTTTCCCATTTGAAATTGGATTTGAAGACGATACGCTGATTTACATTGCGTTATATGATGATTTGTTCGCTGTTAATACAGAAAACGGTAAAATTTCGGTGGGAACCCCGATTCCCACAGGATATCCCATCAAGGACGTGCAATATGTTGAAGACTGGGGCTACTATATGCCCGTCGGCAAAGGGTGGTACGCGCGCTTCGAAAAGCATCCCCGCAAAGGAGGGGTCGTGGAAATGCTTTTTCAATACGACTTTCACTGATGCTTGGCAGTAGGGTATTGGGCGACTCCGCTTTGTTTGCTTTGCGGCAGAGTGGAAAGGTATTGCCATTTTTTTTCTTCCAGGTCGCGATTTACACTGCGTTAGATTAAACTTACGGTCCTGAGTCCGTGTCTGTCGCTCTCGTTGCTAAATCAGAAAGGAATCTTGCGATGCGACTAACTTCTCGTTACGAACTCGTCGAAGGCAAAAAGCCATTGTCAAAAGTTGAATTAAAACAGAAACAAGGAACAAGTGTGAATATCTCCCATAATCTGAACTCAACGCAGTAATCAATATTTTTGTATCTTTGCCCGCTTTTTTGAAATATTAATTAAAATCACGATAAAATGAAAAAACAAATCACTTTTTGGATGGCCGTTATCATGTTGTTCGGCACCATTACCATGTTTGCACAAAAACCATTTGTAGGTACTATCGTTTTCGAAATGTCTGCTGAAGGTACCGATGACCCTAACATCAATGCTCAATTGGCTATGATGAAACAAGAAGTTACCGTTATGGGCAATGCAACTAAAACTGTTCTTGACTTGGGTGGTGCCGGTCTTATCAACCTGACCAATGGCGATTACAATACCATGACCACGGTTGTTGATATTCCAGGTATGGGTAAATACTATACCGAAAAGAAAGGTGAATCCCTTCAAACTGCCCTTGATAAAATGGATTGGAAATTCGATTATACCAATGAAACTAAAGTGGTTGCTGGCTATAATTGCAAAAAAGTCATTGTGACAATTACCGACAAGGAAACTGACGATACTCAAGAAATTGTAATTTGGGTTACAGAAGAAATGATGTTGGGCGACAATATCAACTTTAGCAAATATCCTGGCTTGAAGGGTTTTGTGTTGTGCACAGAAAATAAAACAACAGATGAATCTGGTACAGAAATCACGATTGTTACAATGGCTACCTCTATTACGCCAAATAAAAAGATCAAATCCACCAACTTCCTTCGTCCTTCTGATGCACAACCATTGTCTGAAGCTCCTCAAGAACTTCAAGATCAGCTGAAGGCTTTTTTAGGTGAATAATTATATATAAAACATATTATAAATGGGCTGGCGTCAGTTATCAGCTCTGGAAATAGAGCAATTGACTAAGCAACAAAATAGTGCAGATGATTGGAACCAAGTTTCGGTCGTCGGCACTTTTTGTTTAACGCATATTCGAAATTGCCATTTTTCAGGTCGCGTTTTATTAGGTGAGAATGTTTCTCTTTACAATGTCGCATGGTTGGCTAATTGTCAAGTTGGCGATAACTGCTTCATTCGAAATGTGGGTGAGATTTCTTTCGAAGGTTATCAGTTTGACTTTCCCATTGAAATCCGTAACGAAGATGGTTCGCACTGTGTTGCTGCCTTTCCGGAAATGGCAATTGCGGATGCCTTCTTGTGTTCTCAATATCCTTCTTCTCACCCTATACATCATGTCGGAAACTCGAATGGTGAACTTTGCCAAGCGCAATATGGATTTATTGGCGACCATGTTTCAATCTCCAATGTGCGTTCTATACGTAATTGCTTTATAGAGCCTTACGCTCATTTGTCTGATTGTACGCAGTTGGAGCAAGTCTATATTCACTCTTCTCAAGAGGAACCGACCACGATAGGGGCGGGGGTGATTGCCCGCAATGCCATCTTTGGTTTGGCAAACTTGGTGGACACCAATGCCATTGTGCGCAATGTTCTTACGGGTTCGGGGGTTGCTCTCTCTGAAGGACTTCGCATTACGCATTGCGTTGTGGGCGATAATTCCCATCTCTCCTGTTGCGAAGTGCTCTTTGCCTTGATTTTCCCTTTTCATGAGCAGCATCACAACAACTCGTTCTTGATAGCGGGCACGCTGTTGGGACAATCCAATATCGCGGCAGGCGCCACCATTGGCTCAAATCATAACGGCCGTAAAAACGATTGTGAAATGTCTGCGGGTCGCGGTTTCTGGCCCGGCTTATGTGCCTCAATCAAGTTTCCCAGCCATTTTGCCTCATATACTTTGCTGGCTAAAGGCGCTTATCCGTACGAGTTGAAAGTTTCGCTTCCGTTTTCCCTGCTGAATAACAATGTTCATGATGATGCTTTGGAAATCATGCCGGCGTTTTGGTGGATGTACAATTGCTTTGCGTTGAGACGCAATGCTGAGAAATTCCAACAACGCGATCATCGTAAAGTTTATACCCAGCATATTCACTATCAACCGCTGGCGCCCGACACAGTGCAGGAAATCATTACAGCTCTCAATCTATTCATGATAGGGGAGGATGCCGTCCTCAAAGGCGTAGAACGTTCCCGTCGTACGGTGCGTATTTTGAAAAAAGATCAAGCAATTGCCGCCTATCGTGAGATGTTGCTTTATTATGCTTATATGACGCTGCATGTTGACTTTGAGCAAGAGGGACAAAAACTGGCAGAGACTGTCAAGCGTGCTGAACATTTCACATGGTCGTGTGTGGGCGGACAACTGATACCTACTCGTGCGGTGGATGAACTGCTGTCAAAGCCGTCGCCTACCTGGACGGAAATGCATCAGCGTTATGATGTCCTTTGGAATCAATATGAGGAGGACAATAAGTCTTTTGCCTGCTATGTGCTGAAATATCTCTGTGACTGTAAACCTTCCTATGAAAAAATAGAGATGCTTATGGCGCTAGGTCGTGAGGTGGTGCGGGATTTTAATCGTCGTGCCGATGCGGAGCGCGAGCGCGATCTGCAATCCGAATTTCGCCGCCAAATTGGCCGTTAGCTGTTAGTATTTGGGGCGTCACCCTCTACTTTTCTACTTTGATCATTGACATTGACATTGACATTGACTTTGACATTGACATTGACTTTGACTTCTTGGAGTCCCCATAATTGTCAATTATCAATTTTCAATTTGACAACTTGAAACTCCTCTATTTTTTACCATAAAAAAAACGCTCCCATGTGGAAGCGCTTTTTTCGTATTGAGGGTAATAGATTATTTTTGTTCGCTAAGACCAACGACTTCCATATCGAATACCAATGTGGAGTAAGGTGGAATGCTTTGCATGCCGCGAGCGCCGTATGCCATGGCGGATGGGATGATGATGGTGGCTTTTTCGCCCACGCTCATATGACTCAAGGCGACTTCCCAACCTGGGATAACTTGACCGCCGCCCAAAGTGACTTCAAACGGTTCTTGACCGATGGAGCTGTCGAATTGCGTACCGTCTAAAAGTTTGCCGGTGTAATGAACCTTAACCGTCTGCATCATTTGCAATTTAGGACCTGTGCCTGCTTTTTTGCTGATGATGTAAACACCTTCTTCAGTTGGTTTTACGGTGATGTTGTTCTTCTTTACATAATCTTGGATGAGGGTTGCTTCTTCGGCTTCTTTCTGTTTCATTTCGTTCATGTATTCAGCTTGGGCTTTTTCAAAGTCGGCTTTAGCCATGCGACCGAAAAGTTTAACATCCATGTACAAAGGTTCGTCACCGAAAGGATACTCTTGACCTTGGAACATTTTTTCGAAGAAGGTAGGACCGTCGAAAATGAAGGTGGCGCTATCACCAACATGCATCATTTGAAGGGCAGCAAAGAAGTCGCCTTCGTAAACAGAGTCCACCACCATTTGGTTAGGGATCATAGGGATAAGGACGGAGTCAGCGGTTCTGAGGGAGAAGAGCACGCCGACGAGGTCACCGCGTTGTGGCATAGCTGCGGTGTCGTGGATGTCTCCATAGAATTGGTAGTAGATACCCGTGGAGCGGTCTTTCTTGAAACCAGGATATTTAGAGAACTTGCCCATGCAGGCGAGTATGATGGCTGCGATAGCGAGTACGCCGAGTACAGCACCGATGATAATCCAGAGTTTCTTTTTGTTGCATTTGCATTTCTTGCCATCTTCTTCAACGTCGCCGTTTTCACATTCGCAAGATGCCTCTGATTCAGCAACATCGTTAGCTACTTCTGCTATGGTTTCTGTAGCAGTTTCTTCTTGTGCGATTGCTTCTTGAGCAACTTCTTCTTGAGGAGTTTCCTCTTGGTTGATTTTTTCTTCGTTAAGATCTTCCATTTTTTTATGTTCTTAATTTGTTAATGTTCTATTTATTAAGGTTGTTTGTCAATTTCTATGGTCATGGCAATGGAGAGACGTCCATCCACCTTGTTGCCATCGCCCGCAACACCGTATGCGAGATAGGAGGGTATCACCAGTCGTGCTTTGGCACCTGGTCGGAGCATTTGAGCCGCTTCATGCAAAGCGGCGATTTCCTCAGACTTGGCAATGGTGAAGGTCTTAGGACCATCTTCTTGAGAGTCGTATATTTTTTCGCCTGTTAGCAGAAAAGTTTGATACTCCATCGTGACACGGTCATCCTCTTTGAAAAAATCTCCGGCACCGGGATTCAGTATCTGGATGTACAATCCTGTACCGGTCTTCTGCATGTCCCATTGGTAGCGTTTGATGAAGAGTTCCATTTCTTCGTTTTCCCATTGGAGAATCTTCTTGTTGCCTTCCACATAGGGCGCTTCCTTATCCACTTTCTCTTTTTTGTCGTCGCTTACGACGGTGCCGGTCTGATTGTTTTGGCAAGACGAAAGGACTCCGATAAGCATCGGAAAGAAGAGTAGGGCAATATAGGTGATTTTTAATACTTTCAAGACTTAGGCCTGTTTGGATTGTTCTTCTTTAATCTCCTTGACGGCTTTTTCGAAAAGTTTTATGGCGTCTTTGATAGGGCCGTTGAAGAAAGCTCCTGCGGCATTGTGATGACCGCCGCCGTTGAAATATTTGCGGGCGAGAATGTTCACATCCACTTGACCTTTGGAACGGAATGAAACGCGCACACGGTCATCTCTTTCGGTAAAGAAAGCAGTATAATGAACGCATTGCATAGACAATCCGTAGTTGACGAATCCTTCTGTGTCCCCAATTTGGTAGTGGTTGTCTAACAAATCTTGTTTGGTGAGAAACATGTAGGAAGCTGACTACTCGGGCATCACCTTCAATCGCTTGGATAGGGATAGGCCGAGCAACTTCATTCTGCTTTCGGTATAATTGTCATAAACTTTGCGATGTATGGCCTCGCCGTTAATGCCAGAAGCGATGAGCTTGCGGATGACACTGTAAGTGTTGGGCTGGTCGCAGGCGTATGACAAAGAACCCGTATCGGTGATGATGCCCACATAAAGGGCTTCTGCAATAGCACGGGAAAATTTGCGTTTCGGGGTGAGGTGTTTGTACAAGAAATTGAAAACCAATTCAGAAGCAGAACTCGTCTTCGGGGTCGTGTACATAACCTCGCATTTGATGTCCGGCTGAACATGATGGTCGATGAGGATTTTGAAACCTTTGGACTTGATGATGCTGTTCTGCAAATCTTGACCTGCACGATGAGGGGCATTCATGTCCACAATGAAAAGCATGTCCGCATCCTTGATGGCTTTGCGCGCCTGGGTGATAGACTTCTGGGCGACAATGATCTGGTCGCTGCCTTCCATCCAATTCAGAAAATCGGGAAATTGGTTGGGGATGACCACGGAAACATCCACGCCATCTTCTTTGAAATAATGATAAAGGGCTAATGAACAGCCGATAGCATCACCATCAGGATTGAAATGGGAGACGATGGTTATCGTTTTTGTTTGTTTCAGCGCCTCCTGTACTTTCTTAATGTCTTGTACTTCCAATGTATTATATTTTTGAGCGCGCAAAAATACGAAAAATGTCCGTTCATTTTATGGTCTTATTCTATCAAAAAAAAATTGCGTTTCTAAGCAAAAAATTTTATTTTTGCCGCTTCATTACGAATACTGTATGAAGAAGTTTTTACTACTATATATTTTCACTTGTTCGATATTGTTACTGGTTGGGCAAGAGTCTGTTACGATTGATGAGTGCCAGCAATGGGCGGTGGCTCAGACCTCTGCCAATGTGCAAAAGGACTTGAACGGGCAGATTCTCAAAACCAACTTGAATAATGCGGCTTCTCATCTGTATCCAAAATTGTCTATCAATGGCCGCCTCAGCTATGAGTCTGCAGATGTCCCTGGCGGTGAATTCACGATAGCTCCGTTTGATAATAATCCTGAACTGGCCAAAATGCAATACCATATTGGTTTGGATTTCGAACAAGTGGTCTTTGAAGGATGTAAGATGTTTTATGGTCGTCAATTTGCGACTTTGCAAAATGATGCCGAAATTTATAAGATTGAGTTGTCTATCAATGAAATCAAATCCCAGGTGATTTCTCTCTATCTCAATTACTTGATTGTGGATAAGCAGATGGGTATCATTGATAATGTGCGCAGTACGTTTGATGATCAGATCAAACAACTGCAAGTGCTGCTGAAAGAAGGGGTGATTCCAAAGAATACGCTTTCCCAATTGGAATTGGAAGCCTTGAAGATGGAGCAGAACTATGACGAACTCAAGGCCAAGCGAGAATCCATACTGTCATCGCTTTCGATTTTGACGGGCAAGGACCTCTCGAATGTCCAACTTGCCATGCCGCAATTGCCTGATATCAGTCGATCTATGGAATCTTCTCGTTTGGAATTTGCGATTTTCGACAATCAACTTCAACAGATGGAATTTCAACGCAAACTGCATTTTTCCAGCAGTTTGCCTAAAATATCATTGTTCGCTACTGGCGGTTATGGTCGCCCGGACTATCAATTCTATTTCACCCGTCCAGACTGGTACTATATGGCTGGTGTGAATTTGCGCATTCCGGTTATCGACTGGGCTAAAACCTCAGGTCTTGGCAAGGTGATTACTATCCAAAAGAGCATTTTGGAAAGCCAAGAGCAAGATTTCAAGAAGGCCAATCAAATTGCGATCCAGGACAAGTTGAATGAAATTGACCGTATTGAGAAGCTTATTCGCTTGGATGGCGATATCACGGCAAAATACCAGTCGTTAACCAAAACCTATTCCAGTCAGCTGTCCAACGGTACCATTACGGTGTTTGACTACATTCGCCAGCACAATGACGAACTGCAATCTTTAATGAACCAAGAACTTCATCATATCCAATTATTGAAAGCCAAATATGAATTGCTGGCGCTCAAGGGTCAGTTGTAGAAAGAATTTGATAAGAAAGAATAAACAAATAACATAAAAAATGAATAAAGTATTAAACGTTTCCGGTTCGCCACATGTTCACAGCGATGAATCTGTGAAAACAATCATGTGGTCAGTGGTAATCGCGTTGATGCCTGCATTCCTGGTGTCCATTTTCTATTTTGGACTTCCAGTAATCATCCTGACGTGTGTTTCCGTAGGCTGCTGTGTCCTTTTTGAATATTTGATACAGCGCTATATGATGAAGGTGAAACCTTCTATTAGTGACGGCTCAGCTGTCGTCACGGGTCTTTTATTGGCGTTCAATGTGCCTGCCAATCTTCCGATTTGGATGATGGTGGTTGGCGCTATTGTCGCTATTGGCATTGCCAAGATGCCGTTTGGCGGTTTGGGACACAATCCGTTCAACCCGGCATTGGTGGCACGTGTGTTCATGTTGATCGCATTCCCAGTCGCTATGACGACTTGGCCAACTCCGACTCCTATTTGGGGTTTTGCAGATGCAGTAACAGGACCTACGCCACTGGGCATTCTCAAAGAGGGTGCCGCTGTTGAAATGCCATCCTACCTCGATATGCTTTTGGGCCAGATGGGCGGCAGCTTCGGCGAAGTTTCTGCCATCGCTCTTTTGATTGGCGCAGGCTTCTTGTTGTGGAAAAGAATCATTAGTTGGCATATTCCTGTATCCTTCATCCTTACGGTGTTTGTGATTGCGGCTATTTTCCATGCTATCAATCCTGCTCAATATGCCAATCCGTTCTTCCACGTGCTCGCTGGTGGTTTGATTCTCGGTGCGTGCTTCATGGCAACCGATATGGTGACATCCCCGACTTCCAAGTCCGGTATGCTCGTGTTCGGCTGCGGTTGCGGTCTCCTGACCATCATCATCCGCTTGTTCGGCGCTTATCCTGAAGGCGTGTCCTTCTCCATTCTGTTTATGAACGCATTGGTGCCATTGATTAACAAATGGTTCCAACCCAAAACTTATGCAAAATAACCTTAAAACCTTAACAATATGTCACAGAAAAAAGAACCGTCATTGTTGCGTTTGGTCTTGGTGCTGACAACGATTGCCTTGGTTGCAGGGTTAGCACTTACAGGCGTTTACGCACTTACAAAAGAGCGGATTGAAACTGCTCAAATGCAAAAGAAACAAGATGCTTTGAATAAGGTACTTCCGGATTTCAAAGGCACACTTAAAGATACCGTCGTGGTCGCTGATGGCGAGGACATCACTGTTCATATCGCTTTCAATGAAGACGGCACGCTCTTCGGCGCGGGTGTCGAAACCTTCACCAAGAAGGCATTCGCAGGCCGCTTCGACTTAATGGTTGGCTTTGACGCCAACGGTACGATCCTCAATACAGAGGTGATTAAAGCTGGTGAAACGCCGGGCCTTGGCGATAAAATCAACAAGGACAAGAGCGATTTCGCTATGCAGTTCAACCATCATAATCCAGCCGACTATAATCTGTCCGTTACTAAGGACGGTGGTGATGTGGATGCCATTACGGCCGCTACCATCTCTTCTCGCGCTTATTGTGATGCTGTTAAACGCGCTTATGATGTTTTTATGAAAGTAAAGGAGGTCTGCCATGAGTAAACTTAATATTTTAACAAAAGGTTTCTTCAAAGAAAACCCGAGCTTGATTTTGGTGCTCGGTACCTGTCCGACGTTGGCTGTTACCACATCCGTCAATAACGCACTCGGTATGGGTGCCGCTACGACTTTCGTGTTGTTGATGTCCAATATCATTATCTCTGCCCTCAAAAATGTGATTCCTGATAAAGTACGTATTCCGTGCTATATCGTTATCATCGCTACATTCGTTAGTATGATTGACCTTTTGATTCAGGGCTTTGTTCCTGCTTTGTCTGCAAGCTTGGGCGTATTTATCCCGTTGATTGTGGTCAACTGCATCGTATTAGGTCGTGCAGAAGCATTCGCTAATAAGAATGGAGTTGTGGATTCTATTTTAGATGGTCTGGGCATGGGTATCGGTTTTACTATCTCCCTTATTTTGATAGCTGCTGTTCGTGAAATCCTCGGCGCAGGCTCTTTCTTCGGATTCCAGTTTATTCCGTCAGACTACAACATCTTGATCTTTGTGTTGGCACCGGGTGCATTCTTCGTGTTTGGTTTCATCATGGCTTTGGTTCGCCACTTGGTGACGAAAGTTGAAAACAAACGCAAACTCAAATGCAGCACGAATAATTAATAATTAACACATTAACACTTTAGCACATTCAGTTATGGAATATATATTAATGATTATCGGAGCTGTCTTGGTGAACAACATCATCTTGGTGCAGTTCCTCGGTATTTGCCCGTTCTTGGGCGTTTCCAGCAAAGTGAATACCGCGCTCGGTATGGGTGTTGCCGTTGTATTCGTCATGGCTTTTGCTACCTTTGT
>JAKSMD010000054.1 GCA_024400815.1 Bacteroidales bacterium
TTTTCTTCTATTTTCTAACTTTTCATCATTATTTTATGGAGGGGTAAAGTTGTTGTATATCAATATATTACACAAATCAATTCATTCCTAAGCCAAACACATGTTCCACCTGTACACGTGTCTAGGACTTGTCAAAATCAGCAAAGAATTGCCAACTTTTCACAAAAACATCACATAATATATAGGAATATAGGTGATTGCATTTTCAGTTCTGACTACCCTTTCGTTAGATAATACCATAGCATTTACGATATGGTAATTCTGGTTGGCAATAAATTTGTCAAGAGCGCGGTGAATGGTGTAATCTTTTCCGGATTTCACTTCCAAAGGCATTATCGACAGCGTGTCATAATCATCAATCAGAAAGTCAACCTCACCCTTCTGCTTATTGTCATAATAATAGAGTTTGTGCTGATGCGCCAATAATTCGGAGGCCACAGCAGTTTCATATAGGGAGCCAAGGTTAACACTGTTATGGTCGTCTAAAACGGCACTGATGTTATGTTGGAACAGCAATTGAGATAAGAGCCCCACGTCATTGAGGTAAAGTTTGAGTAGATTTTTTTGTGCGGACTCAATAAGGGGAAATACGGGATTGGAGATGGCAAGTACATCAATAGCGATACCGGAGCGCACCAAATATTCGAATTCCTCCTCATAGTTGCTGCTACGACCACCCTTTTTCCCTTCTATTTTATTGAAATAGACACGTTTCTTCTTGTTTTCCATATAGGATGGTATCAATTCGTAGATGCGCTTGATTTTAAGGGAATGTTCCAAACTATATTGGGCAGCGTCTTCCTTGTATAAATTGAGAATTTCATCGTGGGTCTCGCGCACACGTCGTACATTTTGAGTCTCTACAAAAATGTTGACGGCATCTGGAAGTCCGCCAATAAAGAGATACTGCTTGAACAACGACAGAAATTTGTTGTGCAACGCTTCATTCAGCGATTGACGTTGCACAAATTGTTCACGCATAAAGGCAATGACCTCTTCTCCGATGTGGTTGGCCCAAAGGAACTCTTCAAAGTCTAACGGATACATTCGTTCCACACGAATTCTTCCTCCGGGCTTAGAAAGAGTCTGATTGAGGGCAATTCCCAAGAGCGAACCGCTGACAATATAGGTAAATCTATCTTCATCTTTGAGAAACTTAAGCAGCGTCAGTAATTCAGGATAGGCCTGTATTTCATCAATAAAGACCAACGTATCATACTTGTCCCCCATCTTATCGCCAGCCACGGAACTGAGTCGCATATAGAAATCAACGGTGGAGGTAACATTGGCAAATATCCGTTCGCCCATTTTGTCTTCCAGAAGGTTGACTTCAATATAGTTGGGAAATTGTATCTGTCCTTCGTGTCGAATAATGAAAGACTTACCGATTTGGCGTGCGCCATCGATAATGAGAATCTTATTAGAATTCGATGTAAAGTACTCTTTTATAACATTTTGAATTTTTCTATTAAGCATACATCACACTTTTTCGATTATTTTACGCGGCAAAATTACACTTTTTCAAGAAAAATCGAACTGATTTTTACACTTTTTCCAACGAATTCTGGAGCAGCAAGAGGTTTCAAGTTTATTCACTTTGTTCATACTCTCCTTGCAGCTCGGCAAAGCCAAACAAGTTGTGTCTTTGCTCTCGCTTGCTGCGTCGAGACAGGTTTCAAGTTTCAGGTTTCAAAGTACATCATCATATTATCGCATTATCACATTATCGCATTATCACATTATCGCATTATCGCATTACCGCATTATCGTATTATCGTATTAGCACATTACCGCATTAATTTCGTACATTTGCCGCCCAATTACGAAATTATGGCAACTGGCAAATTATACCTCATTCCCACCCCCATTGGCGAGGGCGGTTTCAGCAACTTCTTCCCGGCATTCAATGCGGAAGTCATCAATACAATAGATTATTATATAGTAGAAGAACTGCGCACGGCGCGGCGCTTTCTGCGCTATGCCGGCATCAACAAGAAAATCGACGAGTTGGAGTTCTTCGAACTGAACGAGCACACGCAGGGTGTGGAACTCAATGAATACCTGAAGCCCTGTTTGGAAGGCAAGAACGTGGGGCTGATGTCGGAGGCCGGTGTGCCCTGCGTGGCCGATCCCGGCAATGTGGCCGTGGCCAAAGCCCACCAACTCGACATCGAGGTAGTACCGCTCATCGGCCCGAGTTCCATCATCCTGTCCCTGATGGGCAGCGGACTGAACGGCCAGAACTTCACCTTCCACGGCTATCTGCCCGTGGAGCCCTACGACCGCGAGAAGAGACTGAAAAACATCGAGGCGGACGTCATCAAGACGGGACGCACGCACCTTTTCATCGAGACGCCCTACCGCAACCGCCGGATGATTGACTCCATCTGCAAAGTATGCCAACCCGCCACGCGCCTCTGCATCGCCGCAGGCCTCACCACCGAACAGCAATTTCTCAAAACGCAGTCCGTCTCCAAATGGCGCAAATACTTCGAAGACGAACGCAATTTGATGGACAAAAGACCGTGTATTTTCCTAATTGGGAGGTAAAAAGTGAGAAGTGAGATGTGAGAAGTGAGATGTGAGAAGTAGAAATTCCATCGCAACAACTTATATGTAAGTGATTTATAAAAAAATCAAACAATATTGCAACATAATGATTTTTTTGTATTTTTGCGGCCTCAAAAAGGAACTCGTTCTTTGAGGAGCCGAAGTGGTGGAATGGTAGACACGAGGGACTTAAAATCCCTTGCTCATTGCGAGCGTGTGGGTTCAAGTCCCACCTTCGGTACCAAACACATGCGGAAGTAGCTCAGTTGGTAGAGCACAACCTTGCCAAGGTTGGGGTCGCGAGTCCGAGTCTCGTTTTCCGCTCCAACAACACAAAACGCCCAGTCTGATGATTGGGCGTTTTTGTTTATGCGACTATACTTGATGGGGTTCCCAAGAATTGGCACGAATGGGCACGAATTATATAGAGGTTAATTTTCATTCGTGGTAATTGGTGGAAATTCGTGAACAGATATTTCCCCGCCTGCGGCGTGCTTTCCACAAATTTCTCTAATTAAGACACATTAGGACAAATAATAAAAAATGTCTTTCTTTTTCGTATTTTTGCCTCCCTAAAAAAAATGATATGAAAAAAATATTCTTTATCCTTTTAACCACCATCTGGTGCGCATCACCTCTCTTAGGGCAAGACATCGACTCCACAGATTACGATGAGAAAGATGTCCAAACCCTTGCTGAAACAATGCCCAAGTTTCCTGGCGGAATGGATTCCCTCAGTCTCTTTTTAGTCGAGCACATCGAATATCCCGCCACAGCACGATTTCACGGCATCCAAGGCACCGTGCTCATGGAATTTGTTGTAAATAGGGATGGCTCTGTTGGCGATGTCAAAGTGAAAGTTCCGCTTTTCAAGGATTGCGATTCAGCCGCAGTCCGCGGCATTATGGCGATGCCCAAATGGAAACCAGCAATGAATAACGGCAAACCTGTCAGATGCTATTACCAAATTCCCATCACGTTCAGGATGGATGATAAAGATGCCGAAAAATACCATCACAACTACTCCATCTATGTTGACCCCATCATCGGAACCAACGGGATGGGGCACACCTTCCCGGGCGCCTGCTACCCCTTCGGCGGCATACAGTTAAGTCCGGACACGGACACCATTCCGCACAACATCAACGGCAAATACCAGCCCCGCGTTTACGACCACTGCGCCGGCTACCAACATAAAGACAGCACTATCGTGGGTTTCAGCCACACCCACTTCAGCGGCACCGGGCACTCCGACTTGGGCGACATCCTGCTGATGCCCTACACCGGCGAAACGCAACTGCACCCCGGCACCGCCGGCAATCCCGACAGCGGCTATCGCTCCCGCTTCAGCCACAAGACTGAGGTATGCGAGCCCGGATACTACAAAGTGCGCTTGGCTGACGATAACATCAAGGTAGAACTGACCGCCACCGAACATTGCGGCATCCACCGATACACCTACCCCGACACGGCAGATCAGAAACTGATTATCGACCTCAACCACGCACTCTACAATTACGATGGCAAAGTGCTGTGGGCCTCCGTGCGCTTGGAAGACCCGCACACGCTCACCGGCTACCGCATCACGTCCGGTTGGGCCCGCGAGAACTACACCTACTTCGCCATCCGCTTCAGCAAGCCCGTAAAAGATTACGGTTACGAGGATTTCGACAAAAGAGGCTACAACGGCTTTTGGGGACGCTTCGACGTCAACCACAACTTCCCCGAAATGGCCGGCCGCAAGATGGTTTGCTGGTTTGAGTTTGCACAAGAAGACAATCCCGACCTGCAAGTGACAGTAGCCCTGTCGGCCGTGAGCACCGACGGCGCCCTCAAAAATCTTTACGCCGAAACTTGTGCTGAAAAAACAGAAAGCACCTCATTCCAAAGTACCAAAGAATACATCTTCAAGACTTTTGATGAGCTTCGCAACGAGACATACAATGCTTGGAAAGAGCATTTGGGCATTTTTGAGGCCCAAGGCAACGAAGACCAATTAGCGATGTTCTACACCGCGCTCTACCACGCTATGATCAACCCGTCCGTTTATCAAGATGTAGATGGGCAATATCGCGGCGTTGACCACAACATCCACTATAACACGGAAGGTTATACCAACTACACGGTTTTCTCCTTGTGGGACACTTACCGCGCCGAGCATCCGCTGCTCAACATCATCGCCCCTGAAAGGGCCGCCGATATGGTTTCCTCAATGCTTGACCACGCCGAGCAGAGCGTACACCACATCCTGCCCATCTGGAGCCACAACGGCAACGAGAACTGGTGTATGATCGGCTATCACGGTGTCTCTGCCGTAGCTGACGCCTATATGACCAGCTTCCGTACCAAATTCCACTCGGAGCCTAAAATGAATTTGGCACTTATCAACTCCATAGAGTATCTCCTCAACAGCGCCAACACGGATTACTACGACCACACCGGCGTGTATAAAAAAATCGGCTATGTGCCTTACAATCTCTCCCCTACCGGCACATCTGTAACCCTGGAGAACGCATACGAAGACTGGGTGATTTACAACCTCATCGACAAAGGCAACATCTCCTCAGGTCACAAAAAACTTAAAGAGCACTACCGCGAGCGGGCCTTGAATTTCAAAAATGTATATAACCCGAAGACCGGTTTTGCGCAGGCACGCTACGAGGACGGCAGTTGGAAGACACCTGCCGACCTGCTGTCCACCTCCAACGAGGGCTTCATCGAAGGCAACAGTTGGAACTATTCGTTCTATGTGCCGCACGATGTGAACGGGCTCATCAAAATTATGGGCGGCGAGAAAACGTTCATCAGCCGTTTGGACACCCTCTTTGAGATGTACGTGCCCGACGAGTTCTTTGCCGCCACAGAGGACGTGACGCGCGAGGGTATGTTGGGCGGCTACGTACACGGCAACGAGCCCAGCCACCACATCCCGTACCTCTATATGTGGACCTCCCAGCCCTGGAAGACGCAGTACCGCGTGCGCGAGGTGATGAACAAGATGTATCGGAACAACATCGACGGTTTGTGTGGCAATGACGACTGCGGCCAGATGTCGGCGTGGTACATCTTCTCCGCGATGGGCTTCTACCCCGTTTGCCCGTCCAGCGGCCAATACGTCATCGGCGCGCCCTACCTGCCCGAAATCAAGTTGAACCTGCAAAATGGCAAAACCTTGGTTATCCGTGCCCCGAAGGTCAGCGACGAAAACTGCTACATCCAGTCCGTCAAATTGAACGGCATACCGTTGCACAAGTGCTACATCACCTACGACCAGATTATGAAGGGCGGCGAACTCCTGTTCGAGATGGGAAGCACGCCTAACGAACACTGGTTCACGGAGAAGCCGTACTCGCTGGAGGAGAATTGACATTGACTTTTATTTCGTACTTTTGCGCCTTCAAATTCAAATTCTATGAAAGATACCATATGTGCGATTTCTACTCCTGCTGGCATGGGTGCCATTGCCATCGTCAGAGCTTCTGGCGAACAGGCCTTTGACATTGCAGCCACGCTCTTCGGGTCCTCCTTTGACTTTGCCGCCCTGCAGCCCAATCACACCAAGTTTGGCGTAGTACACGATGGCGAGCAAGTCATCGACCAAGTTGTAGTAGTCAAATATGCTGCGCCGCACTCCTACACGGGCGAAGATATGGTCGAGATTTCATGTCACGGTTCCGTTTACATCCAAAAGAAAATTCTGGAACTGCTGATTGAGCACGGCTGCCGCATGGCCACACAGGGAGAGTTCACCCAGCGGGCATTCCTCAATGGCAAGTTGGACCTTCCGCAAGCGGAAGCCATCGCTGACCTGATAGACTCGCAGACAGAAACAACGCACAAACTGGCCATCAACCAACTGAAAGGCGAATTTTCCAACCGCATCCAAGAATTGCGCGAGCAGTTCGTACAACTTGCTTCGCTCTTGGAACTCGAATTGGATTTCAGCGAAGAAGAAGTAGAGTTCGCCAATCGTGATGAATTGTACCAGTTGCTCAACACTTTAGACGAAGAAGTGGAGCGTCTCACACGCTCCTTCAAGATGGGCAATGTCTTGAGAAAGGGCATTCCCGTCGCCATCGTAGGCCAACCCAATGTGGGCAAATCCACCCTGCTGAACGCCATCCTGCAACACGACCGCGCCATCGTCTCCCATATTCCGGGCACCACGCGCGACACCATCGAGGACACCTTCACCATTGACGGCACGCTCTTCCGTTTTATTGATACCGCCGGCATTCGACAATCGGAAGACGAAATTGAAAACTTCGGCATCGAGCGCACATTCCAAGCCATCGAACAAGCCTCCGTTATTCTTTATATGGTAGATGTCACGCACGCCGACGCCGACACACTATGCCGTGAGTTGGACGAATTCAAAGCGCAAATAGACTTAAGTGACAAGCAGTTGCTACTCATTGCCAATAAAATCGACGAGATGGAAGTCATGCCTGCACACTACACACAATGGCGTGAGATGGGCGTCATCTTCATCTCTGCTAAAAGGCGCGTCAACCTCGAAGAAATCGAAGAACAACTCAAGCATTTCGTGGAAGCCCACCGCATACAGGACCTCACCTTGCTCACCAACGAGCGTCATTATGCGCTACTCACCAGTATCAGCAGCACAATCCAGCGTATTCGCCAAGGGATAGACGACCAAATTCCAACCGACCTGCTGGCTGAAGATGTGCGCGCCGCCCTATACGACTTAGGTTGCCTCACGGGCACCATTTCAACGGATGACATACTCAATACGATATTTGGGAAATTCTGCATCGGCAAATAATGAACCTCTACCTTTTCAATCCGGAACACGACTACGCTTTAGCCAACAACGACCCGCATTTCATGGCTCCGGCGTCAGCGGTTCGCTTTGCAGATGAATGTGCGCTTTTTCTTCAATACCTCATCCCCGAAGATGGCATACTCTTTCTGCCCTACCGGGAGCATTTGCGTTTCTATGACACAGCCACAAAAGCCTTTATGGAGCATCCCCCTCACATCGACAAAATCGTACCTTGGGGTTGGGACGCACTCATGAGACAGCAGTGCAGTCCATTTTTCACAGGCCACCTGTTAGATGCCCAACGCATTGCCAACACGCACGCCCTTGCCCACCGTGCCAACACCATCAGCGCAATGGAATTCCTTCGGGAGCAATGTCCGTCTATCGAAATCCCCACCGCAGCCACCTTGCTGCTATCCGCTAAAGAGGTCGAAAAGTTCGTCACAGAGCAACGAGAAGTCATCTTAAAATCGCCCTACTCTGGCAACGGTCGGGGCAACCTTTACGCCCACGAGGGACAATACACCCCCACTTTGGCACGTCAGAGCAGCGGTGTCATACGCCGACAAGGCGCTATCTTAGGAGAACCTTTGTACAACCTCGTGCAAGACTTTGCGTTGGAGTTTCTCTGCCACAAAGGCCGCGTCTCCTTTGCGGGCTATTCGCTATTCAACACCAGACATTATGGTTACGCCGGCAATGTGCTATGCTCCGACGAATGCATTGAGCACACCTTGTCGCAATGGGTATCCATTTCCCAGCTGCATGAAATCCGAACTAAATTGACAACCTACCTGCAAATGTTCGTCGCCCCGGACTACGACGGTTATGTTGGCGTGGACATGTTTGTTTATCAAGAAAATAGAGAATATAAAATCAACCCTATGGTAGAGATGAACATCCGCATGACCATGGGCATGGCGGCGCACATCCTCTATGAGAAGTATGTCCACCCGAACGCTACCGGTACAATGGAGTTGCTTTATCGTCCAAAACCGGGCGAAATACATGCACACATAACCTCCCAACCACCCATGCAATATCAAGACGACAAATGGTTTTCGGGCACCCTGGCTCTAAATCCAATCACGGAGACAACGCAGTATGCAGTGATCGTGGAAGTGAAAAGTTAAGGATAGTTTGCCGTTTGCCTTTGGAACGCTCCGCACTTGAAACAAATAAATTTGTATTTTTGCACCGGTTTATCAATACATAAGGTTTTGAAACATTTATACCTATATATATTTATAGTGCTGTTGCTGAGTTCATGCGCAAAGGTGGTTGTTCCAACGGGCGGACCAAAGGACACAACCCCACCTAAGATGCTCAAAGAACAACCCGCCAACGCCTCCGTGAACTTTGCCAATCCCGTTATCAAGATCACCTTCGATGAGTTTTTCACGCTCAACAATCCCAATGAAAACGTCTTGGTATCTCCTCCATTCGAACATCAGCCAGACTATAAAACCAAAGGCAAAACACTGATCATCAAAATCAAAGACACCTTACAAGCCAACACCACCTACAACATGGTGTTTTCAAACTGCATCCAAGATTACAACGAGAGCAACAAACTCAACTATTACCATTATAGTTTCAGCACGGGCAGCGAGTTAGACTCCTTCAAAATCAAAGGGGTGTTGCAAGATGCCAAAACGATGGATGCCAGCACGGATTTCTTTGTAATGTTGTACAAAAACGACATCGATTCACTGCCGCTTACCACGCGTCCCGACTATGTCACCAAATCCGTCAGCAACGGCTCTTTTGAATTTCAGAATATAGCAGCAGGCAATTACAAAATCTTTGCCTTAAAAGATATCAACGCGAACTTGCTGTACGACTTGCCCAATGAGGCCATTGCCTATTTGGATGCGCCCATAGCGGCGTACCAGATGCCCGCAATCGATACTGCAAAGAAAGAGTCCATCCAGGATTCTATGCCAGACCTTCATCTGTACACTTTTTCGCAAACCGACTCTGTGCCCAAACTCCAGCGCTACGAGAACCCAACACAAGGCATCTATCAGTTTCCCTACAGCACGCCCATCCATGACTTCACGGTAAAACCGCTTGGCAAAGAAATACCCTATTTTCAAACGATGGCTGCCACTGCTGACACGATCACATGGTACACCAAAGAAGTCTTGAAAGACACGCTATCCTACATTTTCACTGCCAATGGACATAGCGACACCGTGCAAATCCGCCCCTACAAGCGACTTGGCAACGGCGGTCGTGGTTCGCAAACCAGCACCAACGCGCTCACGGTAAGTTTCTCTAATGTTGGACACCGTTACAAGCCACTCACATTAAACTTCTCATACCCAATCAAACCCGTGGATAGTTTTCCCATCCTTGTTTACACACAACGGGACACTATCCGAACAACCTGCAGCGTACCCGACACTTTTACGAAGCAATTGCCCCTTCCCTTGCAATTTGAAGATAAGAAAAGCTACACCGTCGTTATTCCTGATTCCATATTTTGGGGATACAATGGTTTGACGCACGACACGCTAAAGTCCAGTTTCACCGCCAAGACAGAAAAAGAATACGGCAATCTGCTGATGACCTATCAAAAGGATTGTGCAGAGTCTGTCATTGCCCAATTATGGTCAGGAGAGCGCCTGCTACAAGAAGATTTGCTCAACGAAAGCAAGCAAATCAGTTACCAGCACTTAGACCCAGGCATCTATCGGGTATGCATTATTAAAGATAGAAACAGCAACGGACAATGGGATGCCGGAAATTACCATCTCAAACAGCAACCCGAAGAGATCATCTATTTCCAAAACGCCATCAACATTCGTGCCTTTTGGGATGATGACGAAACCTTTGTCATCCCGTAATTTTAGATAGGAGACGGGGAATAGGTTTCAAGTTTCAGGTTTCAGGCATTGACAAGTTTCAGGTTTCAAGTGATAACTCCCAAAAGGCCAATGGCAGCCGAAGGCATAAAGTCAAGGTCAAGGTCAATGGTCAAAGTAGAGAAGTAGAAAGGTAAAAAAGGTAAAAAAGTAGAGGGGAGACGCCGAAAAAGCACTTAGAACTGATAATAATAGCTGAGCATGAGTACAGAATTGAACTGCAGTTTTGTGTAGCCGTTCACTTGCCAATCGGGGTTGCGTACCGGCAACACAGAATTTGAATAGCGCAAGCTGATGCCATGGTGTTCTTTGAACATGGCCGCCAGTCCAGCCATCGCAGAGAGTTCAAAGCGCTTAAACTGCGGTCGGCCAGGGATTACGCCATACATATCTTTTTCACGTTGATATAGGTTCACGCCAAACATCGGGCCGAACTCCAATTCCAAATCGTCAAGCACATGTTTGCCTTTGATCGTGAGATTTTGTCCAAAGTTCCACTTGAAAAGCGCAGGCACCTCAATATAGCCGAGATTCAGCGCATATTTGCCATAGCTGGGGTTTCCGGCCTGCATCTGTTGACGAGCAGAAACGTACGAATGGCTGCCTTTCATGGTGAAATCCATCTCCAGTTGAAGTTTCCACCTCAAGTTATCGGTGAGTGGGAAGTTCACAAAAGCGCCTGCACAAGCACCATATTGATGGAAGCCTGAGAGGTTATCTGCAGAAATCTGGCTGGTGGTAAAGCCCACCCGCAAGCCGCCTTTAAAGTTGCTGGAGGTGGTTGACCGTTGGGCGGAAACAGCGCCAATCAAAAAGAAAATAGTACAAAAAAGGAGGAATGATTTTTTCATATGCATTAATTCAAATTGATATATTTAGGAACTTGGAGCCAATGTTCGTACTCTTTACCCAGCACCTTAACGGCTGTCGGCCAGATATCTTCCGCCGCGGTGTTGAAAATCAAATCTGCGGTAGGATTGCCAATCACCCACATGTTATGGGAGATTTCCTCTTCCAGTTGTCCTGGGCTCCAACCGGCATAGCCCATCATAAAGCGATAGCGCATCGTAGGAATCGCATTGTGTTCAATCAGCGCCAGGAGCACTTGGTCGTAACCGACATAGACACCCGGCACAACTTGCGCAGCCGACTTGCAACTTTCAAAGTTATGGAGCAGAAACAGCGCAGACGGGAGCACAGGACCGCCGAGGAACATCGGCGCCTCCAGATGAACCTCATCCACCAACTGCTTCACTTGATACGGCAAACGATGGTTAATTATCAATCCTGCAGTATGTTCCTTATCGCAATCGGTCAGCAGCACCACAGAGCGATTAAAGAAGGTATCGTTGTAGAACGGAACAGAAATCAGCATCCTTCCTGGAGCCAATTCAAACTCGGTCTGCTTGACCTTCAATAAATCTTTTTGATAAGCCATCGTAAAATATTTGAGGGCGCAAACTTACATATTTTTTTGTACTTTTGCACCTCTAAACTTAAAAAGACATGACTTTTGAAGAGTTACGTGAAAGACACCCTGTCTTCACCTACAACGGATATACTTACGAACTGAACAACAATGAGCTGCATATACAGTTCGACTTCCAAATTGACAACGACATTCGTTTTCAACCGCACATGGTATTGCAGCCGGGCATTTATGCACAATATCCAACAGACCTAAAAGTGTTGGACGGCATCATCTTCAACATCGGCATGATAGAGCTCATCAGCTATTGGAAATGCGCATGCAGTCCCATCATCCACATCAAGCCCTACAAGTTGGATTACGACCAGCAGTTGTGGTGGGCAAAGCTCTATTGGAAGGGGTTGGGCGAATTCACCTACAAGAACAACATACACTGTGAATTCCAAGATTTCATCGAGTTCACTTTCAATGTAGATGCGCCTGAGATGAGCAAAGCCTCCTTCCCGCGCATCAGCGATGGCCAGCGCATCATCGTGCCTGTGGGCGGCGGCAAGGACTCTGTCGTAACATTGGAAGATCTTCGTCAGCAACGAGATGTGGTTCCCTTCATCATCAATCCGCGAGGAGCGACCCTCGATTGCGCCAAGACCGCCGGTTTTGGAGACCCCAGCCAGATTATCATCCTAAAAAGAGAAATTGCGCCCAAGTTGCTCGAACTAAACAAAGAAGGTTACCTCAATGGACACACTCCATTTTCCGCCATGTTGGCCTTCTACTCCACCCTGCTCAGTGCGGTCACGGGCATTCGCGACATCGCCTTGTCAAACGAGTCCAGTGCCAACGAGCCCACCATCCCAGGCACCTATATCAATCACCAATACTCCAAATCCTTAGAATTTGAGGTTGACTTCCGCCAATATGTGCAGGACCACATGAACGACTGCAACCACTATTACAGTCACTTGCGTCAGCTCACCGAATTGCAGATTGCCGAACGTTTCGCCCGCTATCCTCAATATTACAAAATCTTCAAAAGTTGTAATGCCGGCAGCAAAGAAAACAAATGGTGCTGCAATTGTCCCAAATGTCTCTTTGCCTACATCATCCTCTCGCCATTCATCGATGACAAGACTATGATAGAGATTTTCGGCGAAGACCTGCTCAACAAGAAAGAGTTGGAATCCTATTTTGACGAACTCAGCGGCATCTCCAAATACAAGCCCTTTGAATGTGTTGGCACCATCCGCGAAGTCAACGAAGCACTGCGCCGAATTTGCGAATCCAGAGCCGACAAATATCTTATCAAGCACTACATCAACGAGCAGCTCGGTCAGATCGAAGACTCCATGTACGACGAATATCTGAATATGGCGCCTTAATTAAATTAGCATATTAACACATTAACATATTATCATAATGAAACCTACATTATTAGTACTTGCTGCTGGCATGGGCAGCCGATATGGTGGATTGAAGCAATTGGACCAAATGGGTCCGAACGGCGAAACCATCATGGACTATTCCGTAAAATATGCCTTAGAGAGCGGCTTCGGCAAAGTCGTTTTTGTCATCCGCCGTGTGATGGAAGCAGACTTCCGTCAATATGTATTGCCACGCTATGCGGACAAAATTGCCGTAGATTATGTATTTCAGGAACTGGACATGCTCCCAGAAGGATTCTCCGTAAATCCTGAGCGTCAAAAGCCCTACGGAACGGCACATGCCATCCTCGTAGCAAAAGAGGCCGTCCAAGAACCGTTCACCGTCATCAACGCCGATGACTTCTATGGCAAAGAGGCATTCCAAGTCATGGCCAACTTCCTCACCCAAGAAGCCGAAACCGTGCCGCCCACCTACGCTATGGTCGGATACCGTTTAGACAAGACGCTCTCCGAAAACGGGACCGTATCTCGTGGCGTTTGCAGCACTGACGAAAACGGTTATCTGCTCACCATCGTAGAAAACCACAAAGTCGGCTACACCGAAAACGGCATTGAAAATATCGAAGAAGGACTCTATGGCAAATATAGAGGCGACGAGCCCGTATCCATGAACTTCTGGGGATTTTCACCCAAGTTCTTCGACTGTCTGAATGGACTTTTCATCGACTTCTTGAAAGAAAATCAGCAGAACATCAAAGCAGAATTTCCGATTCCCAATGTCATCTCTTACTTAATGGAGCACAACGAGGCTAAAATCAAAGTCTTGCATAGCGAAGCGGAGTGGTTCGGCGTCACCTATAAGGAAGACAGGCCGTATGTGGTGGAGAAATTGAAGAGACTTTAACCTTCCGCCATGGGCCATTAGTTTATAGACGATAAAACGCTTTGGTTTCCTCGCAAATAATAAATAACCCAAAAATCATTGATATGAAACTTCTTTTAATCAGCAATTCAACAAATTACAAAGAGCCGTATTTAGGATGGTGTCAACCGCTTATAGAAGAATTTCTTCAAGGAACGGCAGAGAACATCGTATTTGTACCCTACGCAGGGGTAGATGTGGCAGGCAAAGTATATCCAGCCAGCTATGACGCATACACAGAGCGCGTGCAGAAGGTATTTGACAAATTCGGTAAAAAAATCATCTCCACCCATGCTGTAGCAGATCCTATAGAGCTCATCAATCACGCCGACTTCATCATGATTGGCGGCGGCAACACCTTCCATTTGGTGGCAGAGTTGCACCGCAACAAGCTCATCGAACCGATTCGTCGCAAAGTCATGGAAGGAACACCGTACATGGGATGGAGCGCTGGTTCCAATGTGGCATGTCCAACG
>JAKSMD010000055.1 GCA_024400815.1 Bacteroidales bacterium
CGGGTCCACACTCAGCCAGATGCTCAGGTCGCTGCTGTAATAGCGTGCCCCAAAATACGATAGCCCCGTTTCCGCGTCGCGCTCCTTAGCGGAAAAGGCGAAAATCTCCGCCAAAGAGAGAAAAGATTGGTAAGATGGAAACGTAATACTCTGATTCATACCTGTTTGTTTTGCGGTGCAAATATATACATTTCTTCTGATTCTTGCTGCTGCGCCAATACTGCGCCAGCACTTTTTTTGTATTATTTTACAAGTAACACAAAACCAATTATTTAAAAGAATCCAGAAGTGCCAAAAATGGAACACAAAAGCATAAATCGACTCTAAACATCGCCATATAGGCATTTTTATACAATATTATATATATATACATTATTATTTCGCTCGCCTTATATCATTAATCAATCACAATATTACTCATCAATTAATGCCAATTCATCATGAAGAATCTTTTCGTCGAATTCATTCCTGCAAGGGTCGTGACCGGAAAAGAGACTTACGTCTCCTACTATGTCGTTGATCCGACAACCGACACTCTAAAGCGCCTGCGCGTGCGCTGCAACCACGTCAAAGGACGCCGGGAACGGCTGAAATACGCCACCGCCCTCTGCTCGGAAATCAACCGCAAGCTCTTCAGCGGCTGGAATCCCCTGACCGGTACGGAACCATCTGAGAAGCGGAGCCGTAAGCTGTTGGCCGCCGCACAGGAGTTTTGTAGTACGCACAGCCGCAACCTCCGTCCGGACTCACAACGCAGCTACCGTTCCAAACTCAAACAGTTTTCCGAATGGTGCGTGCGACGCGGCGTGGGCTCCTGGCTGTGCAGCCGTTTCACCGGGCAGCTCGCCTCGGAGTTTCTGACGCAATACGACAACGACGGCAAACGCAGCGCCTATTCCTACAACGACATGCTGCGCTTTGTGAAGAGCTTGTTCACTGGTTTCATATCCGCAGGACTGGCCAAGACCAATCCTTTCGAGTCCTTCAAACCCCGAAAACGGGAGACCAAACACAGGACTGTCATTCCCAAGCAGGACAGAAAAAGGATTCTCGACTACTTCCTACGACGAAACATGCCGGAATACATTGCCCCCATACGGCTGTGCTTCCGCTATCTCATACGTCCGAAGGAGATTCTGATGCTCAAAATAGGCGACATCGACTTCGACCGCGGCCTGCTGCGCGTGCCGCCCGAAGTGTCGAAAAACCACGACGAAAGAATCATCGCCGTAGGTTACGACGTGATGAAATATTTCAACACCCTGCGACATCTGCCGACCGACCAGTACATTTTCTCAGCCGATTTCAAACCTGGCGGACGACTTTACACCACCAAGAACCTTTTCTCCGTATGGCATAAGATGCGCGAGGACCTGCTTATGCCGAGCACCTATCACTTCTACTCGTTGAAAGACACGGGCATCACCGAAATGCTCGAATCGGGGATGCCGTCCAAATTCGTCCGCGACCTGGCGGGTCACAAGTCACTGGCCATGACCGAGCGCTATATGCACGCTGCCGATGCAAAGAAGATTCTAAGCAGCAATACGGTGAGATTCTGAAAGGTTATGACTTATTGGGGATGACTGAATAGCCGCCTGTCTTTTTGGGACCGACATAACAGACAGCTTCGTCTTTTTTAAGCTGCTGAATTATGCGCTCCACTGTTCGAAGAGAAAGGCATGTTCCTTTTGAAATTTGAAGGAGCTTGCAGCGTTCATGGCGGCGGATGTATTCCAATACAATTTCCTCGTTGGCACTTTTGCGCCTTTGGCCCCGATTTTCTTCCGAAAATTCCGTTTTTATCCCGCCATTTTTCGAAAACTCGTCATGTGATTCGGCATTTAATCCCGCCAAATCGCCGTTTCTTGACATGATTTCATTATTAGAAGGTCGAAATTTTCCAGCATCCCATTTCAACAGCTTGCACAAAATGTCGTTTGATCTTTTTTCGTAAAAGGAGAGCGGCTCGGTCATTCCGCATAGGAAAAGCTCAGTGGAAGTATAATAGTTGACACTGTCATACAAAATCAAATTATTTCTATTGATCCTCAGATATTTATCAGCAGGTAGACACCTTTCAATATCGTTAAGGGAAGAGAATTGCTTGTAATGCTGTCCGCTCTTAAGTTCAATAAACACTGTGTTTTTCTCTCCTCTGAAATATCGAATTTTGTTTATATTTACCGACGCCACCTTGTTGTTTGCCAGTAAGATGGCGATGTGGCCAGTCTCCCAAGCGATAACTTTCTGCTCCTCTTCCATAAGCTGTTTGAATCGCCGATACAAGAAAAACACCAGGAAGAAAACATAAAAAGCAGCATTGCGAAGGAATGTGAATATACAAATATCTGAACAATAGTCTTTTAAATATCCCATATTGGGCGATGCAAAGCATCTTCTAATAAAAGGATAGGCAATCCAGAATTCGATTGTGGTATCAGCAGCGATTATTGCCACAGAGAATATGGAAAACAATAAATATTTGCGTTTCAGCAAAATATGAGGAATAAGAAGGTGCTTTTCAACATATATGCTGGAAATAATCAGGATTATAACAATGATTTCCAAATGGACAGGAAGCAGGGGCCTGAGTGATGAATTAAAACAGAAGAAGAAGGAGACCACAATCCAGAATATGATCGTGATGACTGTTCTGAGAGGTTTGCCGATATTGTTCATTGTTTTTTTTGCAAAAGTAATAAAAATACGAAATGAATTCGTCACATTTTGGGAATAGTGGAAATTAATAGGTACATTTGTAGGAGCAAAATAGCAAAATTATGGAAAAACGTATCTTAATTCTTTTAATGCTCTGCTCCGTTATGTGTGCATGCAACAGGAGCAGCATCGACAGCATCGATGAAAATTTTGCGATGCCTAGCGACCCATCAGACAAATTGAGCACTAACATCACTTGCCATTTCCAGGTAGGACACGATGCAAGCGATTGCGGAAACAGTTGTATAGCGGTAAATGGCCATAGGATACACGTGGATTGTCAGGGGTATGGTCGGAAATGCTCGCAGATAGCCCATTTGCAGGTTGCCGAGATCTCAAGCAATATTTATGAAGGCACAACAACGGACGCGACGGATCTGACGGATCAGCAGTTTTTCAACATGCCCGCGCGTTCCCTATGTATCCAAACCAATCTTAATGGCAAAAGTACCTGGTTGAACATCCCTGCACAATTAGTATATAGAGATTCCATATCACGTCAGTTTACGCTAAGTGGACTTTTTTATACGGATTATCAATATTATAATAATGATTGATATGAAAAGGATACTCTTTTTTATTTCTTTTGCATTTTCATGCATCCTTTGCATAGGACAAGGGCCATCTTCCCCAACCGTATGGCTTCGTGCAGACAGTGCCGTTCTCGGTGCTGCAAGCTGGCGTGACGTGTCAGGCAACGGGTTTGACGCCACTCCGTCTTCGGGAGCCATGCCCTCCGCATTCTCCCGCATGAACTTCAACAAGTGCTTCGAGGTGAATGGCGAAACTTTCACTTTACCCCTGGGAATCAATGACACAAAGCGGTCGGACGTGATTGTGGTTTATGAAACTTACGACACGCTTGGCGAGAATGCGTTGTGGCAGATAGACATCGACTCGGCAAAACGTATCGGTCAGACGACCCATCGCATACTGAACGACAACGGGCAGATTACCTACGACACAGCCAACCGTCTCAAGCCCGTCATCAACTACCTCGCCCAGTCGTGGCGAACACCCGAGGTGTGCGCACCCACGCTCACCCTCTGCGCTTCGGATTCTCTGACACTCAGCGGAAGGATTGCCGAGGCCTTGTACTTCGACCGTCATCTCAGCGACACTTCCATCGTTCAATGGATCAGCTATTTGGCCATAAAGTACGGAATCACCCTTGTGGAAACCGACTATATGGACAGCCGCCGGAACGTAATATGGGATCATACCGACCATCCCGACTACTGCACCTCCATCGCTGGCGTGGGCAGGGACGATTCCGTCGGACTGAACCAAAAACAGACGTTCTATGCGGACGGAAAGATGATTGTTAGTGTTGCCGAGACGCAGGATTCTGAGTCCCTGCAGACAGAAAACAACGAAGACAACCCGGCGTTTATAGCAGACGGCGATTTCATCGTCTTCGGCATGGACGGCGTCGTGCCCGCCGTCTCCGAAATCTACACGCAGAGCGGAGAGACATACGAAGTTATTGGAAGAAGCCTTGCACAGGTTACAGGAAACGCTTATGGGTATCAGACCTGCATACTGCTGGATACGGCTGGCGTTAACGACAGTGTGGCACCCGTTCTGATGATTGACCGCAGCGGCACGGGCGAGTTCTCAGATGGAGAACCAGAACTGGTGCTATGTTCCGGAACGGACAGCCTCGGGCGCTGCATCTATGGCAGTGTGCAATGGGATACAGATCAGAACGGTCTTGACTTTTTCTGCTTTGCCGTTCGGATGCCCGGTATGGCGGACACGCCGAAGGCGATGGCTGCGGATGGCACCGCTCAGGTCGCTATGCATCATGACCAGCCGCAGAACGGCCGTAAGGACATGACATCCTGCTTTCCCTCTGACTCTGGCAACGGATCGGAACTGAAAAATACCGATTCCAAGTCCGCCCAGTACAGTCTGGCTCCGAATCCCAACCACGGGTGCTTCATCGTGGAAGCGCAGTATCCGGAGGCGCAGGATGTGGTCGTGAACATTTATGATGCGGACGGGCGATTGCTGCTTGCGCTTTCCGGCAAAGGCAAGCGATTCTACCGCTTTGATGGGGAGGTCCCGACCGCTGGACAGTACCTCATAGACATCATCGCACCCATGGAGCGGAAGACGCTCAAGATGGTGGTGAACTAGGAGCAGGACCTATGGAAACTTTAATCTTCAGCGTCAAATATTAACAGCAAAATATCAGAAAAATGAAACAATACCAGCTTTCCCTCATCGCATTATTGGCCGCTGCCATCCTTGCCCTTTCCACATTGGATTTCGGCCAGGGGAATCCGGCCGGCCGTTCATACAAAACATATGGCCATTATTCATGTCCGTCCTCAGACATCCGAGGGTGTGAGGTCCCATTAGGATTCACGGATGGGCCCATCGCGGAACCGCATGAGCTTCTCCCTGGCGATACGGCCGCTGACGGAATGGAGATACCGTTTCGGCTTATGGCATCGCCATCGGCATCACCGGAACCACCGGCAATCCTGGCAGCGAGCGCGATGATGGAACTATCGCCAGTGCAGTTGCCACCTCTGGATGCGGGCATGGTGAATGTTACGGGAGGTTTTGACGGTGACGGGCAGGCCGTCGGTTATCGCGTGAATCCGCAGCCGGGCGAGTTCGCCATCTCAATACCTTACGATCCGGCACTGCTGCCGCAGGGATTCACGGAAGAAGACATACAGACCTACGTCTATGACAGAACCTATAACCGCTGGGTGGCCATCCAGCGCGATTCCGTGAACGGGGCGGAATGGATGATATGCTCCCGATACAGGCCCTGGGATAAGGGCATGCCGGATATGCAGGACGGGATGGTCGGCCCGCAAGACGCGCTCGCGCTGGCTCAGGGCATGATGTCTATGAACGGACCAGGCGAAGGCGGCGATTCTCCGCTGGATTTCATCAACGCTGTGCTGAAGACCCCGGAGATGCCGGAGACTTCAAGTTACACACCCACAAGCATCAAGGAACTGAAGGCCGCCGATCCGCTGGAGGGTTTGACGCTGATGCAGCCTCCCACGGCCAATAACAGCGGCACGGCCAACCTGAGCTACCCGATTGAGATTCCCGCCGGACGACAGGGCATGCAGCCCAACCTTGCGCTGACTTACAGCAGCGGCGGTGGTAACGGCTGGCTCGGCGTGGGCTGGGACATATCCATCCCCTCCATTTCGGTGGAGACGAGATGGGGCGTGCCGAGATACAACACGAATTGGGAAAGCGAGGTGTATGTCTATGAGGGAGAACAATTGGTAACGAAAGATGCAAATGGAAATTATCGTCCGATGGCGCATCGGACAAACGACACTCTGAGCATCAGCAGACTGAACGGGAACGTGAGATTCTATCCTCGGAGAGACGAGGCTTTCGACAGTATTGTGCGACATGGTAGCGGTCCAGGCAACTACTGGTGGAGCGTGACACACAGGAACGGCGTGACGGACTACTATGGAAAGCAACACGGCACAGCATCTGTTAACTACGGCAGTGTACTTTGTGACTCCAACAATCACTGCATTTCACAATGGATGCTGACGGGAAGTATGGATGCGGATGGAAATTGGGTGAGATACTATTACTCCAAAGAAAGACGTGGAAGCATAAATAATGGCCACCTCAATTGTGGTGTGGCCGTCTATTGTGACAGCATTGTCTATACTGGTCACGACAATTTGGATGCTGAATATGTTATCCGCTTCAATAGGGGCGACAGAATGGATGTTTCAACCAATGCAAGAAATGGTTTCAGAGAAGTTCTCGCGTCCAAGTTGTGCCGAATTGATATTCTTTTTTCTAATGATATTGTTCGCAGATATTTTTTTCTTACAGAAAACAACAGAAATAGCAATTTCAAGACAAGACTGACCGACTTGGTCAGAACGGATTCTGACCAGGACATCAATCAATTGGCTTTTACGGAATGCGATTCAATTTTATCAAGTCTGACTTCGGGAAAAACTTTTTTTCAACGGACTCATTTTGACTATTTTGATTATCCGAAAGTTGACAGTCTATATGGAAATCCTGTTACCAACAACCTACCTAATGATGGGATAAAGTCCTCGTTCCGAAGAGACAATGTTCCAGCCACAGCCCTAGGAGCCACCACAGGTTGTTCTTTCAATGCTGGTGGTACGTTTTCTATTGGAGTTCAGAACAACAATTATGTAATTACTGATTTCAACGTCGGAGGAAATTTCTCTTACGGGCGATCAGAATCCGAAGGCGCATTAACCCTAATTGATATCAACGGTGACGGACTGGCGGATAAGGTTTTCAAAAAAGGTTACAACCTATATTATCGTCCCATGCAGGTAGACTCCATAGATTGCCACATATTCACTTATGGGGCTCCTGTATCAATCAGTGGAGCAAATAGTTTTTTGAATGAAGTCAGTTATTCTCCATCATTGGGACTTCAAGGTTCCATTCCCATTATGGCAGTCAGTGCGGGTGCCCCATCAACCTTTTCAAGCACATCCACTTATTTTGCAGATGTCAATGGAGATGGCCTTCCAGATATAGTTACGGAGAACGGCGTGTTGTTTAATACTTTGGATTCTACAGGACATCCCCATTTTATTTCAGCGAATGTCCTGCGGACGGACTCCAATACGGGAAATGTTAACACCAACCAGGTGATCATGACTTCCACCACAACTCCCTGCGGAGGAATCATCTTTGACGGAGAAGTTGACCCTGATATTCTATGCTCCCGTATTTACACATTAGATTCTTGCAACGCCAAATTGGAACCACGGCAGTTTGATGATTTAATGCATAGTTCCAATATCTCCGTTGTTGGTTTTAGTGACTCTATTCTTTACTATTATGTAAACACCGTAGAACCCGTAGTTGAATGCGGGTCTTCCTTTTCAGAACCCGACTTGGATGCTGTTAAAGTATGGGTCGCCCCTTATACCGGGACCATTAAGGTCCGTTCGGAAATAGCAATGCTTCCCGACAGCTCAGAGAGTTTCCTTCAAAGTAGGAAAGCCAATGGAATAGGATATGCTGCCGAATGGAACGCAGGTTGTTCAATCGATAATTCATTTGTTCTCAATGCCAATGACACGACAACACTTTTCAAGGGCAGTCTTTGCCCGACCGATACATCAGTGACGATAGATTCCATAGAAATCGCTATCAACCAGAATGACATTTTGTTCTTCAGGCTTATGTCGAAGTCCGACCGTTCATTTGATCGGGTAGATTGGCGACAAACAATCACATACACATCTATTAGCGATATTCGGGCAACAAGACAGATTCATAGATACAATTCTTCGGAAGATTTCATCCTTACGGGGCGAAGTTTTTTCCAAGCGCCCAAAGACGGTCAGGTGATATTGTCGGGTAACTACAGCGGAAATCCGGGCAGCAGCTCAGCAACGCTGAATGTTTACAGGAACACTGTCTCCACCTTGAGCAGAAGCATTCCCGCCAACGTGATTGGTAACATATCCATAGACACAGTGTTTTCAGTCATTGGAGGAGATAGTATAATATTCAAGATAAGCGGAAATGGAAATAGCAATGTCAACTGGAACGCTTTAGAATGTCGTCCGTATCTTAGGTTTGTCGAGGATCCAACGGACATGTCCATTTCCATTCCAGATACAATGCGCTGTTATCCACCGGTGAGAATGGCAATTCAACATACCGATACTTCATCCCTTTTTAACGGACTTCGCAAGTTCTTTGGCCCGCTTTATCGCGGATGGGGACAATTTGCATACAACAACAATCAACCTGGCAGCGATACGCTTCCCATAGATGTCAGTACACTAATATTGCCTTCTGCATATTGGGATTCCAGCAACCAACTGGACTCAACAACCTTGTGTGACGCCTTCAGCACATCCCAGTTTAGCATTGACACCATAAATAACACAACTGATATTTCGGAAAACACACTCTCTGCTTCTATTGATAACATTTTCAACCCATTGACAGAAAATTCTCGTTGGGTTGAAATGATTCCAGACAATGAAAGAATGGTATGGATGGGATTTGGACAAACCACGTCTGTTGGAAGAAGCATGATGTCAAACACGCGACCTACAATCTTGATTCCGGTCCTGAATGAAGAGGACACTTTCCCGTCCAGTATGGTGGGCAGGTATGAGATTCCGACCTATGACAGCCCAATTCCCAACAATGTTACAGGTGGACCTGTTCAGACGTTGAGGAAACAAAACACATCTGTTTTGAAAGACGCATCCTTAAGTCTCATCATATCCGATTATGAAGACCAAAGCAACTCTGCGAGCCTTTCCATGGGAACATCCATATCAGAAGGTGAAAATTACATAGAATCTGACTATCTGGATCTTAATGGAGACCGATATCCGGACATGTTGTGCAGGAATAATGTTCAATATACTATGCCCTGGGGAGGTATAGGAAACGTTCAATGTATTAATATGACGGATAATATAATCAGCCAATCTGAAACTTCGTCATCTGGAGGTACGTTTTCCGCAAGTTATCCTATGCCGAAAAGATTACCAAGTTCAAATCCCCAAAAGGCCAAAATATCTCTTGAATCTCTTGGTGGAAGCAGCGTTGATGGCGATGACAAATCCTGCATCATGTACTTAGATGTGAATGGTGACGGACTCCCCGATCGGTTTGACGAGAAAATGTCGGTTTCAATCAATAACGGATACGGCTTTGATTCTTTTGAAGATTGGAATGTGCTTGTCCCGCGTAGGGGAACCAGTCACAGTTCAGGATCAAGTTCAGGTGTCGGATTTAGTTTGGAACAATCCAGTATCAGCGGAGGCGTAGGACATAATTCATCCGACAACGAGACCGTATTCTTGTTGATGGATTTCAATGGGGATGGGTTGCCCGACAAGGTGCAGCAAACATATTCCGGATTGTCGGTAAGTTACAATCTTGGCAACGGACAATGGTCTAGTAATGAAACTATCTCCGCTTTGTCTCATATTGGACTAAGCCATTCATATAGCGAATCCGACAATGGTTCCCTAACACTTGGTTTCCCGATTGCGGAAATTGTCAAAATTCAAGCGGGAATTCAAATGTCACCCTACAATTGTTCTTTCAGTTTTGATGACGTCCAACTTACCGACATTGATGGCGACGGTTATCCTGACTATGTTTCTTCCGACAGAGAGTCTTCAATGACCATACGGTATAACAGGGCGGGTAAAACCAACCTTTTGCGTAAAGTGACCAATTTCACTGGAAGTTCCATTGAACTGGATTACGAAATGCCTACTTCGTGTTATGAAAAGCCTCAGCGGAGTTGGAACCTTGCCGTTGTCAAGGTCTGCAATAACGATACAACCTGTCCCGTTGGAGGAAACCGAACGCTCTCTCGGTTTGAATATTCCAATCCTAATTACAATCGATATGAACGAATGGATTTCGGCTATAGCAAGATAACGTCTTTTCAATACGACACACAAGGAGGCGACTCCCTATACCGATATACAGTGGAAGAGTTCAACAACGCCAATTTCACCAAACGCGGACGGAAGACTCGTGATTGTCTGTATGATGCGCATGGAAAAGCTTATGTGGAACATCTTTATGACGCCATCGTACTTGACTATGCTGGAAGCGAGGTCTCAGACGATAGTTGTGCGCGTGCCGACATTTATATTGGTGTGGAATCGGATCTGACAAATTATTACGAAGGGTTGACACCAGCACAAATAACAACAAGGATTGTTAAAAGATACGACAACCACCGCAATGTTACCGAATTTATCTATTATGGGGACACCACACACCATGAAAGGTGGTTTAAAGCAGACATTTCCTATCGCCCAAGCCCGGGTTATAACCTCATTTCACTTTCTGATACCATTATTGTAACAGACTTCTCTGGGGATACCTTGCAGAAACGTACCGCAACATATTACCCAAACGGCAAATTGAATACATTGAAGCGCTACAATGACACCATTACTTCCTGCTTTGATTTCACATACGACCTTTTCGGGGCTCTTACCAGAGCAAAACTTCCAGCGAATATGACAGGACAGAGGTTGGAATTCAATTACGACTATGATCCTGTGGTGCATACTTACCCGTCAAGGGTTGAGAATCTCTCTTTGGGCTATGTCTCCACAGCCAGTTATGACTACAGATTTGGCAAGCCCACCATGACCACGGATATCAACGGGAACATAATGCAGTACGAATATGATGTTTTAGGGAGAACAACGAAGATAATTGCGCCATACGAAACAAACAACGCGGACCCATACACCATCATAATGGAATACCATCCGCACAAATATGGTCAGTTAGACATCTTCCAAAACGATAATAATCCCTATTCGTATGCCATAACGGAGCATTATGACTGCCAGCACCCTGGCAATCCCATCCGAACGACCCTCATCACTGACGGCCTCGGCCGACTGCTGCAAACCAAAAAGGATGCGGAAATCGGCGGGCAGGAGGTAAGCCTCGTGACAGGAAAGGTGGTTTACGACTGTTTCGGCAGAACATTAAAGCAATTCCATCCGTTTACAAAACCATTGGGAGCCGAAGAAGTGTATAACGACTCCGTTACTGCGGGAACGGAAACCGTGACCAAATACGACTTGATGGATAGACAGATTCGAGTGACAGTCCCTGGCAATTACACGACATGTTTTAACTATGGTTTTGGAACGCATAATGGCAACAGGTATTTTAGCACAACCACAACGGACGCGTTAAACAATTCCGTCACAGTCCTAAAAGGTTCTCTTGGAGAGCAAATCAGGGTTGATGCACCAATGAGCGCTTCTACCACATTCTCCTACGATGCAATAGGACAATTGCTCACTTCAATAGACCCTGACGGCATGGTTACAAGCTATACCTATGACCAATTCGGTCAGCTGACAAAGCGTATTCATCCGGATGCGGGCAGAGACACCTATTGTTATGACCCTTCGGGCAACATGGTCCTTCATGTTAACGGCAATGGTGATTCAACACTATACATGTACAATTACAATCAGCTTATCGACATTCTTTATCCTAGCAGTCCTGCGAACGATGTCCATTACAAATATGGTGCTCCAGGGGCAGCTTACAATCGTGCAGGACGAATCATGTATCAGGAGGATGCCTCTGGCTGGCAGATTTTTTCATACGGCAAGTTGGGCGAAGTGACGGAAAATATTCGTACTTTTGCGCTTCCATACGAAGAAAATCCCTATACGTTCAAGATGAAATTTGCATACGACAGCTGGAACCGCATCCAAAACATGACCTACCCCGACGGGGAGGTGGTGTACTACGACTACAACAAAGGCGGTATGCTTGACAGCATCTATGGACACAAAAACGGATTCAACTACCCATATGTGAACCATATCAACTACAATCAGTTTGAACAGAAAGACTCAGTGCTTTACGGAAATGGAACCGTTGTTACCTATCAGTACGATACACTGATGAGATTGAAACATCTCCGTTCATACACCGGAACAGTACCAGCCGAACAGATGCAGAATATCACCTATCAGTATGACTCCGTCAGCAATATCGTGCAGATCAAGAACCAAGCGCTCATGTTGAGCAACGGTCTAGGCGGAACTTATGTCAGCAACTACACCTACGACCATCTGTACCGCTTGTCCGCCGCAAATGGGAACTGGGACAATGGCACATTATACAACACCTTTTCTGTAAACATGGGTTACAACCTAAATGGACGAATATACAAGAAAAATATTCAGGCGGACATTCTTGACTACCATGGCAATGTAATAACGAAGCGGTATCAAAATACCTATTCCTACAATTCCACCCGCAACACCCCGCAAATGGTCGATGATGCCATAAGCGGTCAACGACAATATTTCAGTTGGGATCATAACGGGAACATGATCACACAAATGGATAGAGAGGACTGCAGTCGATTGCTTTGTTGGAGTGAGGAAAATAGACTGATGGGCGTGGCCGACTGCAACTACGCCAGCCTGTACCAGTACGATGCCAACGGGGAACGCACATACAAATTGACAGGGCAATACCAGTTGCAATACATCAACGGGCATCAAACTCAATATGCCTCAATGGACAATGCCACTTTGTATGCGTCCCCTTATCTCGTATGCACACCCAAGGGCTACACCAAACACTACTATGCCGAGAGCGAACGCGTGGCAAGTAAAATCGGAAATGGGTGTCTGCAGGACCTTTGCAGTTCCATCAATACGATATGCGACTTCAATAAAAAAGAGGTACAAGACAACAAGTATCTTTTGGATTGTGATGAAGAGAGCGGAGCTTTCAAGAAAAAGAAAAAAGACATTAAAGAATATTACACGCATCTATTGCAATGCTTAAATGCCGAAAATGTTCATGCCCATATGTCTATGGCGACCTTGTTGGAGTTACAGGATTGCACCTACCACCAGGAGAAAGACTGTTACTGGTACCACCCCGACCACCTCGGTTCATCTTCTTGGATTACAGAGACAAATGGCTCCGCCGTACAGCACCTGCACTACCTGCCGTGGGGCGAGGAGTTCGTAGACCAACGCAGCACTAGTTGGAGTGCCCGTTTCGCCTTCTCGGCAAAAGAACGCGATGCGGAAACCGGACTATCGTATTTTGGTTCAAGGTATTATAGTAGTGATTTGAGCATCTGGCTGGCTGTGGACCCCATGAGTGACAAGTATCCGAGTATGAGTCCGTATGTTTATTGCGCGGATAACCCAGTGAAGTTGGTGGATCCTAACGGGGAAGAAAATCTTCCTGCATTGATGTGGGCAAGGGCGAATATGTCAAACAAAGGGATCCCATCAACATATAATAATCCATATTTTGGCGGTTCCGATAATAGATGGACTTATAAAAAAGGAACAATACCTAGTAGAACAGTATGTTATGAAAGCTGTTTTATGGCTTATATGAATTCCACTGAGAAGGTTGTTTCCCACCTAAAACAGACAGGCTTCGCCTCACCCGCAGGCGGATTTTTGGGTCGTTCGTCAAAATATGGGGGAATGAATTGGTTTAAAAATGGAGATGGAACAGACAGGTCATTTGTAACTGATATAACGAAGGGCGAATTAGGTGATATTGTTTTTATGGGGGAATCGGGTGAGATGCAAGGTCATGCTGTTCTTCTAAATGGATTGCCCGAATTTGCAACTGATGAAGATGGGAATGTAGACTATAATACAATTATTCTAAATACATTAAGTACTTCTTCCGACTCAGATCCAGATAATTATGGAGAACGTGTGTTTACTTTTGAAAAGCAAAAGGATGGTTCATGGAGGCAAAAAGATGGAGCTGAATACATTTTTAGAGGTTATGGACAATTAAATGCAGATTTCAGTAAAGAAGAGTAAAATATGAGAATTATACGAAATGTTTATTTAACATTTTTTTGCACGACTTTTACAAAACCTTAA
>JAKSMD010000056.1 GCA_024400815.1 Bacteroidales bacterium
GCCTATACATCAAAGGAGTTCTTCTGTGATCGAGAGCAAGAACTTAAAATATTGCTGTCTCATAGCACATCCAATGTGGATACCACACTCATTTCTGAACGAAGGATGGGCAAAACAGGACTTATTCATCGACTCTTTGATGAAGTTAAGGATTTGAATATTGATATTTTGCCAATTTATGTGGACATTTTTTCAACCTGTAATCTGGCGGATTTTATTAAGGTTCTTTCCGAAAACATCTTACGGGCTGTTCCTGACAATTCATCTTTGGGTGAGAAATTATTGAAATTCATCAAGTCGCTGCGCCCAATGGTGACATACGATGCTCTATCAGGAGTGCCCCAATTTCAAATAAATTATCAGAATGAACCTGAAAAAATACAAACGCTATATTCTCTTTTTGACATTCTCAATAGTGTAGAAAAACCGGTATTGTTAGCCATAGATGAGTTCCAGCAAATTCGAAACTATCCTGAAGGAAATATGGAAGCTTTATTACGTACGCATATTCAAACCCTTTCGAATGTGAATTTTATTTTTTGCGGTAGCAAGCGACATTTAATGCTCGATATTTTCGCTAACGAGCGTGCTCCTTTTTATCGCAGCACGGAGTTTTTGGTTTTGGATAAAATTTCTGAGCAATCGTACTCGGATTTTATCAATAGACAATTTGCTTCAGACAATAGAACCATTACCCCCGAAGCCATTGAATATATCTTGGAATGGACAAGGCGGCACACTTATTATACTCAACGACTTTGTCATTATGTTTTTCAGTTGGAAAATAATATTATTGATATTCAACAGGTTAAGGAATCAGCACAACTGATACTTCAGTCAGACTCAACCATATTCAATCAATATCGCCAAATGCTTACGAACAAGCAGTGGCGATTGCTCGTAGCCGTTGCAAAAGAGGGAGAAGTTGAGCAACCTACATCCCGAAAGTTTATCCAGCAATATGCGCTTCCGTCAGCATCAACTATCCAATCCATCCTTCCCATTTTGGTCGAAAAAGAAGTCCTAACAGAAACCTTAAATGACGGCAATTTAAATTATAGGGTTAGTGATGTATTCTTTTCTCATTGGCTGTCCATACACTTTTAATTTGTTTGTTACAGGTGAACTGTTTCTTCTATTTTCGAGGTAAGATCAAAACGTTATCGGCGTAATTTCCTCGGTGTCGAAGTCGATGGTGAAAAAGTAGTGCGTAGTGCCATTGGTCACGCCTAAGATGCGGGCGTGAAGCGTCTTGTTGTAACGTCCTGCCTGCTCCACAACGGTCTGGGTGATTGCTACTTCCGGGGCTTTGCACTCAATGACGATTTCTGGCTTTCTTTCCAAATTGAAGACGACCAAATCGTAACGTTTGGTCAGTCCGTTTACGGTGATGGCCTTTTCTACGGAAATATGAGATTCGGGAATCTGTTTCACATTCAGCAAATAGAGGATAAACAGCTGTCGCACGCGCTCTTCCGGCGTCTGCAACAGCCATTTTTTACGGATGGGATCAAAGACTTCCGTCTTTCCTTCTTTTACTCTTTGCTTGAAATTGTAAACCATCAACCTAATTTTTCCTTGTATGATTCATAGGTGCCGGGTACGGACAGCAACTCGAATTCGCCGTCTTTGTGAATCATGCCGATGGACGGATGACGTACGCCGTTGAAGAAGGTCGTCTTCACCATGGTGTAGTGAATCATATCGTCGAAGACAATGCGGTCGCCGATTTCCAAGGGCTCCGGAAAGGCGAAGTCGCCCATCCCGATGAAGTCGCCGGCCAGGCAGGAGCAGCCGCCAAGGCGATAGACGAACTTGCTGTTTTCGTCAGGCTCGGTGGCATCCAGCACGGTGGGCTTGTACGGCATTTCCAAGCAGTCGGGCATATGGCAGGCAAACGATACGTTGAGCATCGCGATTTTGATGCCTTTGTTGACCACGATGTCTTCCACCGTTGAGGTCAGCACGCCGGTCTGCCAGCCTACGGCTTCACCGGGTTCCAAAATCACCTCTTCCAAATTCGGATAGCGGGCTTTGAAATCCTTGAGCAGTTGGATGAGGTGCAGCACGTCGTAGTCGCTGCGCGTGATGTGGTGGCCGCCGCCGAAGTTCACCCATTTGCACTGCTTGATGTAGTGGCTGAATCTTTTTTCAAAAGCCTCCAAACAATGTTCGAGGGCGTAGCTGTCGTTTTCGCAAAGTACGTGAAAATGCAGACCTTCAATACCTTCCGGCAAATCTTTCGGCATGTCTTCTGCCAAGATGCCCAATCGGGAGCCTGGTAGCGCAGGATTGTAAAGGTCGGTTTCTATCTCGGAGTATTCCGGATTCACGCGCAGGCCGAAGCTCACTTTCTTGGGACTGTTCAGCGCGATGTCGCGGTATTTGTCCCATTGACTTAAGGAGTTGAATGTCAGGTGGCTGCTGTATATCAGCAGTTGGCCGAACTCTTCTTCCATATAGACGGGGGCGTAGGTGTGCGCATCGCAGCACATCTCTTCGGCAATCAAACGCGCTTCATTCAAGGAAGAGGCGGTGGCGCCGGCCAGGTAGCTCTTGATAAGAGGAAAGGAATGCCAAAATGACATTCCTTTCAGAGCACATATAATCGAAACGCCGGCCTCTTTCTGGACCAGGTCGAGTAATTGCAAGTTAGCTTCCAATGCTTCTTCCGAGAGGATGTAGCACGGGGAAGGGTAGTTGTCGTATGCCGACATAATTATTTATGGTTTTCGTGGAACATTTTCAAACGTTCTTCCAACATTGGGAATTGGCTTCTTGGAGTCAGGGAAACGCAGGCGCGGAGGCCTTCGGTTCTTTCGCTGCCGCAAGTGCCCAATGAGATGGCGCTGACGCCGTAATAGAGGAATTCGGCCAACAATTGGTCGCTGCTCATGCCCGGATAAGCCACGGTGAAGTAGAAACCATCGGCAAGATCTTTGTCGCCGTCTTTGTCATAAACGATGACGAAGCCGTTGTCGGTGAACAATTTCTTCATAATCTGAGCTTTTTCGCCATATTCCTTCACATCGTCAATGTAGTTGTAAGTGCCGTCGTTGCAAGCTTTGAAGATAGCGGCCATAGCGTATTGTGCGGAATGAGCGACACCGGAAGTGAGCGCGTAAACGGTACCGTAGATGATGGCACGGCCGAGTTTCTTCATATTGAAGTAAGGAACGAGGTCGTCGAATTCGCGGCTGAACATCTTGTTGGACATAATCATCATAGAGATACGTTCACCTGCGTAGCTGAATGCCTTGGAGCCGGAAATCAACAGGGTGTAATTGTCCGTATATTTGCCAACGGAAGGTTGATAAGGAGGAACACCCGGCTTGGAGATGTTGTTGCGGAAGTCCATTCCGAAGTAGGCGAGGTCTTCGAATACGAACACATCGTATTTGTTGGCCATTTCGCCGATGATTTGGAGTTCTTCTTCGGTGAAGCAGATCCAGGAAGGGTTGTTCGGGTTGGAGTACATGATGGAGTGGATGTTGCCTTTTTCGAGGTAGCTTTCCAATTTGGCTCTCAGTTTCTGTCCGCGGTAGTTATAGACGTCGAAGGTTTCATATTTGAAGCCCATAACGCGGTGTTGTTGTTTTTGGACCGGGAAACCTGGGTCGATGAAGAGGGTGGTGTCGCGCTCTTTGCGGCAGCGAACGAAAGTCATAAAACCAGCCATGCCGCCCATCATAGAACCAACGGTAGGAATACAGTTTTCAGGATTGACATCCAAATCGATGAAGTTTTTCACGAATTTAGCGGCTTCCACTTTAAGTTCAGGAATACCTTCGATATCTGGATAGATAGCGGCAACGCCGTTTTGGAGGGCTTTGATTTGGGCTTCCACGCCAACGTGGCAAGCTGGAAGACCTGGGATGCCCATTTCCATACGGACGAATTCCTTACCGGATGCCTTTTCAATTTCGTTAATCAAACGTTTGACTTCACGGATGGATGCTTTACCGACTTCTTTAATACCGCTTTCTGCGACAATTTTGTCAACGATTTCTGCAGGGATGGGGGTGTTCTTCATATTTAATCTTTTAATTTTTAGAATAATGACTTTATTTATAAGGAGCGGCAAAGTTACATAAAAAACTCCAATCTCATGCCTATGAAATAAAAGAAAATTTATATCTTTGCCATGTCAATTCTTTTAGATTTTGGTTAAGTGGACTTCCCAAAATTTAAAGAATAGGTCATAATGGTAAAATAGAAGTCCTCATCATTATTTTAAATGCACGCAGATTATGAAACAACCCAAAAGCTCTCACATTCTTGTTGTAATCCTTTTTGCTATTATGGCAATGTTGACCACCTCCTGTGGTGACAAACCCCAGCCGCAAGAAGAACTTGTTCAACACACCATTACACTTGATTTTACCGCCGCATTCCCCTATCACACAGAGGTCGCTGCTTCTGTATGTTTGCACGAATGGGACCCGGAAACGGAAACATTTATCGACAAAGTCATCAATTGCACTATTGATGAAAACAATCCCATCTACTCCATTACCAGCAATTCTTTCAGTACATTATATGACTGCAATGTCAGCTATATAAATCTTTTTGGTGAATCTGTCAATGTTCATGCTCCTTTTGGAAGTGATGCTGGCGACGACAAGGCCTACGAAACTGCGTTCAATTGCGATAAAGTCTATTATTGGAACGATAATGCAAAATATATGGTTCTAAGATAATTCATTTAGCATACTAGAAAGAGGGTGGCGGATGTTTTTCTGCCACCCTCTTTTTCTTCTATAAAATGGATTTTTTATGTAAGTTTGCAGTCCTTTAGTCAGTGTATCCCAAGATGCGTTATGCGCTGATATTTGCTTTGTTATGATAAATTCTAAGAAGAATAAAAGAGTTGTGTTGTCGGTTACCAATGAAATTTTTGGCGACCAAAGGGTGGATAAAGTTTGCCATACTTTGCTGGATCTTGGATTTGAAGTGATGGTGGTGGGTCGCCGTCACAATAATTCACCAAGTCTTGCGGATAAACCCTATCAATCCAAACGATTCCGATTGCTCTTCCACAAAGGTCCGCTTTTTTACGCAGAGTTCAATCTTCGGCTCTTTTTCTATTTGCTGTTTGTTCGTTGCGACATATTGACAGCCAACGATTTAGACACGCTCTTGCCCAATTTGTTAGTGTCACGCCTGCGACATAAACAGATAGTATATGATAGTCATGAGTACTTTTGCGGGGTGTTGGAAGTTATTGAGCGTCCGAAAGTCCATAAGTGCTGGCTGGCAATTGAACGATATTGCTTCCCTAAATTGCAGCATATTACTACGGTAAGTCAATCTATTGCGAATCAATATGAGAAAGAATATGGCAAAAAAGTGCAAGTTGTACGCAATATTCCAAGGGCGAAAACATTCCCTGTTACAGAGACAAGGGAGTCATTAGGACTGCCTGCGGATAAAAAAATAGCGATTCTTCAGGGCACCGGTCTTCATCGGGACCGTGGTGTGGAAGAAATCGTGGAAGCAATACCTTTTGTTGACAATGTATTACTCGTCATAGTTGGTTCTGGCGCTGTCATTCCGTTGGTGCAAACTCGTGTAAAAGAATTGCAAATTGAAGACAAAGTCCGGTTTGTGCCGCGTGTTGCTCCGGAAAAGTTGTTTAATTATACGCGTTTAGCAGATATTAGAATCTCTTTGGATAAAGATGCCAGTCCCAACCACCATTTTAGTCTGCCCAATAAGATTTTCGAATACATCCAGGCCGGCGTGCCGATATTATCTACGGATTTGCCTGAACGCAAGCGTATTATAGAAAAATATAAGGTGGGCAAGATTGTACAGGACCTTTCTCCGAAAGCGCTGGCTTCCGCGATTCAGGAAATGTTGGGCAATGAAGAGCAATACCTTCAATGGAAGGCCAATTGCGTGAAAGCTGCCCAAGATCTATGTTGGGAAAATGAAGAAAAGGTCTTGCAAAAAATCTACCTATCGTTGTGAGTTCTGCAACTTGTAGAAATCCTCTCGCACTAAACTGTAAATCAGCACATCTTTGAATTTTCCTTGGTGGAAATAATGTTGCTTTAAGCGACCTTCTTCTTGGAATCCGAGTTTGGCAAGCAGACGGATGATACTTTCGTTATCTGGAAAGACATCACTGGTTATTCTATTTAAATTCAAGGTGTTGAATCCGTATTCAATCAACATTTGAGAAGCTTCGTAGGCCAGGCCCAATCCTTGATATTTCTTAGGAATCCGCAGCGTCTTCCATGTGGCGCGCTGATGTCGGTAGTTGAAATCGTAAAGACCGACAGCCCCTAGTAGGACCGGCTTTTCATCGGGATTTTCTTTGTAGAAAATGGAAAGCGCGACATCTCCATTTTTGCAGATTTTCTCGTACCATTTTTGTTGGGTGTAGGAAGAAATTGGATTGTGGATGATATAGTCGATGACATCGGCATCCCAGCGTTGCTCCATCAAAAAATTCAAATCTTCCGGTTCGACGGGCTTCAAAATAAGACGTTCGCTTTCTAATATTCTCATAATTAATATTTTATTCAATTGTGTGTTGATAAATTTCGTCTATGGACAGAATGGGCAATTGCTTTTGCTGCGTAAGGTTGATAATCTCCATGACAATGTCGTAGGCCCCTTTTTCGCGATTTTGTTTTTGCTCAATCATCTCGTTGCTGATATTGTTGAACTCTTCGCGTGACAGTGAATCTTTGATTTGTCGCATCCAGGCGATATAGGGCGTGTTAAATGCCATGTTGATAGGGTGGAAGCTGATGACTTTAAGCCCTGGTGACAAAAAATGCTTCAAATAGGGTGCGATAGACAGGCCGAGTTGATTGTAAAGGAAGCTTCCTTCTTCAAAGAACACGGGTATTTGGAGCAGTTTGGATTCAAGCCAATAGGGTGAGATGCGAGGAGCAAGGGTTGTGATGGTATTAGAGCAGCATTTGAAGTTGAAGTCGTTTTTAAGCATGTGGGCGGTGTCGGTGACATCGAAGGCGCGATGCGAGCGGGTGCACGTGGCTTCTGGTGCGAAGGAGACGCATTTTTCGATGATTTCACGAAAACTATTGCCTTGGGAAGACCCGGGCAGGAAGTTCGGGTGAATACCGCGTGTCAGGTGGCCGGCTTGGAAAGCTTTTTCGATGGTTTCGGACTTGTGGGTGACGAAAGTCGTCAGTTTCAGCAAGTCGAGGGGCAGTTTGTGCAAATAGTTGTCAATCACGGCTTCAGAAGCCCAATCGATATCGGATGTGAAGCAGAAAACGGGTTGGTCATCCCATAGGTGCGGGTTCCCGATTTTGTCCACCAATGCCGCCATATAAGTATCAACTTCTTGCGTTGTCATAGTCTTTTTCAGATATAAAAATGCTTAAAAAAGGGTGGCTCGGAGGTGTGAGCCACGAGAATGCAAAGATACAAAAAAAGGGCAACCGAAACGATTGCCCTTCTTTCGAATATTAAGATAAATTATCTTCTCTTCTTGTTAGGAGTTGTGGTGTTGTTGACAGCTTGAGTAGCGTTGCTTTCAGCTTTGTCAATAGCAGCGTTAGCTACGTTTTCAGCAGCAGCTTGAGCGTGTTCTTTAACAGTTTGTTTTTTTGCTGGTTTTGCAGCAGGTTTAGCAGCTTCTTTAACAGGAGCAGGTTCTTCAACTACTTCAGCTGGTTGTTCTTCAGGTTGAACTTCTTCAACTACTTCAGTAGCAACAGTGTCAGCAACTTGTTCAACTTCAGCTTTTTTGTTACCACAAGCAACAAATAAGCCAGCGCACAATAAAACTAAAAATACTTTTTTCATTTTTCTAAAAATTTAATTGTTGGTTTTGTTTGAATTATTTTGCGTGTTTGTAAGTCAAGATGAAGGTGTATTCACCCTTAGCAGGTTGTTCATCATCGTTGAAAGTGAAAGCGAGTTTCATTTCATTTTCGTTGAGAGAGAGAATCTTGCATGTTTCAACTTCGCTGTCGAACATGTAACCAGTTTCATCATAGAAGAAAGGAAGTTGCATGAGAATAGCGGTAGTGTCAGCGTTGAATGCCCAAGTAGAAGCTACTTCTTGTTGATAACCCCATTCAGGATCGATGTTAGCACCAGGATTGATGCTCATAGAACCATTAGCGTTGAAAGTGAGAACTTCATCGAGTTCGCTTTCATAAAGATAACCTTCAGTCATGAGGTCAGAAACATAAGAACCATCGCTCAAAGCGTAAGCAGGATTAGAAGTTGCAGATGCCAATACCCAACCATTTTCATAGGTCAAATAGTCAGCATAAGTTTTTTCTTGAACAGGATCACAAGAGGTGAAACCAATTACGAACAAGGCAGCTACTGCCAATACTGAAAATACTTTTTTCATTTTTTTTGTGTTTAAATTGTTATTAATAAAGTTGATAAATGTGCATACTATGCATGATAAAATCAATTTGCAAAAATAATATTTTTTTTATAACTTAATTCTTAAAAAAACTAAAAATCACATGTTTGAAAAAAAATGTCATTATATAGAAACGAGTCCCAAAAAAAATTGTATTTTTACCGCCTTCAATATATTGTATAGAAATAGAAGTTTATCAACAAAGTGAAGCATTAGAGTGAAATTATTGAAGAATGTTTAAAAGCGAAGAAAGTATTTTTATGGGTCGTACAAACAACTGAAATTCAATAGGATAAAAAATAATTCAATTAATCAAAAATTAAAACATTAAAGTTATTATGAAAAAGCTAATCGCCTTACTTACCGTTTTCGGTTTCTTAACCTTCGGTATTGCAAACACCGCATTTGCTCAAAAAGAACAAAAAACTGACAATGCTACGGAACAAGTTGCAGAAGATACTACTGCAGCTGCTCCTGCTGCTACGGCACAAGCCGAACTTACTGAAGATCCTGACGACGCTGTCAGCCAAGGATTACACTACACATTGAAAGAAAAATTCATCCAGGGTGGTGCAGTTTGGATGACTCCGGTGCTCATCTGTTTGATTTTAGGTCTTGCATTCGTTATTGAACGTATTTTCTACCTCAACCTTTCTTCAGTTAATTCTCAGAAATTGTTGAACAAATTGGAAGACGCTCTCAAAAATGGTGGTGTTGAAAAGGCAAAAGATCTCTGCCGCGACACGAAAGGACCTCTCGCTGCTGTTTTCTATCAAGGTCTTGATCGTTACAAAGCTGACCTCACTGATGAAAATGAAGTTAGAGCTAATTTGGAAGACGTTGAAAAATCCCTCGTTTCTTACGGTGGCGTTCAAATGGCAAAATTGGAAACCAACCTTACATGGATCAGCTTGTTCATCGCCCTTTCTCCTTCCTTGGGTTTCTTGGGTACTGTCATCGGTATGGTTCAAGCATTTGATGATATCGAACGCGCAGGTGATATCTCCCCGACTATCGTCGCTGGTGGTATGAAGGTCGCTTTGTTGACAACCGTCTTCGGTTTGATCTCCGCTATGATTCTTCAAGTGTTCTACAACTACTTGCTTACCAAGGTTGACAGCATCGTAAACGATATGGAAGATGCTACTATTTCTTTCATGGACATCCTTGTTAAAAATAAATAATTGTATTTATTTATATATACAATAAATTATAAATGCTATTGTAATGAGTAATAAAATTATTAAAATCATCATATTTGCAGTTGCAATCTTGGATTGTATTCTTGCCCTTGTCTTTTCTTTCGGTTTCAACGAAGATAAGAAGGACAATTATGTCCAAGTTCAGCAAATAGAAGCCAAAGCTCCACAAATGTTGAGCGACTTCCAAGCTGCAACCCCTGAATCTCTTCCCAAAGTCGTGAAGACTTACCAAGACAACCTTGCTAAAGTAAACGACTCTCTTAAGGATGTTCAATTGCAAAAGGATATTCTTTATACTTATTTGTTAGATCTTAAAAACCTTAAAGAAGATAATTTCAAACAATATAAGGCAGACTTCGCAACCCGCGCCGAAGGTCTTTTTGCAAAATGTGATAAAAAGAAAGAATATGTTGACGGTTTTAATGGCGTTAATGACTACAAAGCTTTGGAATCTTATGTGACTAAAGTTGAAGAAGAATACAGCGCTTTGAAACAAAGCTATTTGACAGACCGTAACTATCTCAAAGCAGCCAACTCTTTGGTTTCCAGAGCTGATCAAATCAATATGACCGCTTCCGCTAATAAGAAAGCTGCAGATTTGACAGATATGCAAAATGACATCAAGGGCTTCTTGTCCAGTGCTAAACTCCAAAACGCTTTCATCTTAATTGGCTACTTCTTGGGTTTGGTAACAATCGCTGCCCTTCTGTTCTTTGCCCTTACCAAAATCGTTAAGAACTTCAAATCTTCTTACAAAATTCTTATTGTATTGGCATTGTTTGCCCTTATCGTGTTCATCGGCTACATCGTTGGCTCTTCTGAATTGAGCACATCAGCTCAAAAAGCAGGCATGACAGTCAATAGCTTCAAGATGGTTAACGCTGCTTGCTTCACATTCTATGTGTTCTTGATCGTTTCTGTTTTGTCTATTATTGTTACAGCTGTATTGAACGCTATTAAAAATAGAAAATAAAATGGCTAAAAGAAAAACACCAGGATTAAATACAGGTTCAATGTCAGATATCTCATTTCTGTTGTTGACCTTCTTTCTGTTGACTTCCTCAATCAATACCGAACAGGGTATTCCTCGTAAACTTCCACCTCCAAAGACGGAAGACGCTCAGGATAAAACCGTCGATATTAACAAGCGTAACGTTTTGAACGTGCTTGTTAACTTCCGCGACGAAATCTCTGTGAATGGCGAGGTTATGATGGTGTCAGAATTGAAGGATAAAGCAAAGGAATTCTTTGCCAATCCGAATAATGACCCTAATCTTCCTGAAAAGGTAAGCAAACCTATTGATGGTATTGGTGATTTCGCTGTATCTAAAGGTGTTGTATCTTTGACAAATGACCAAGGAACAAGTTACGATATGTATGTTCAAGTTCAAAATGAACTCCAACGTGCTGTAAATGAACTTCGTGATGAAACTTCTTTGCAATACTTTGGCAAAAAGTACAATGCATTGGATTCTGCAGCTCAAAGAGCTGTAACTCAAGCAATCCCAATGAGTATTTCTGAGGCTCCACCTATGGACTATAGTAAAACTGGCGCTGCTAATTAATCTATAAATTCGCAAGATTATGTCTAGATTTAAAAAGACCGGAGAAAAAGAGACCCCTGAATTGAACATGGGTTCTATGTCTGATATTATCTTCATGTTTTTGTTCTTCTTCATGGTGATCACCACTATGCGTGAAGCCACCTTGAAAGTGCATTTCAATCCTCCAAAGGCTACTGAAATCCAAAAGCTCGAAAAGAAATCCCTCGTAGCTAACATCTATGTTGGTGCTCCTATCAGCAAGAATGAAAACACGCTTCCTCCTGGAGAAGTTTCTGTCCAGCTCAATGACCAAACTATTAAAGCTGAGGAACTTGTAGCTGATGTTCGTGACTTTATCGGTACCGAGAAAGAATCTCGTGACGCTATTGACCGCGACAAATTGACTTTCTCCTTAAAAGTTGACAAAGAAGTTCAAATGCGTTATGTGAATACCATTAAACAAGAATTGCGTAAAAATAACGCTTTGAAAATCAACTATGCTGCCGGCAAACGCGAAACGGCAAAATAATTCCTACAGTCAGTTGGGACAATTGTGCCCAACTGGCTTTTTTGAAATTTTATTAATTATTAAAATCAACTGATATGAAAAAATTTTTACTTGCTTTAACAGCTGTATGCTTGGTTGGTTCTGTCTTCGCTCAATCAGATCTTCGTATGACAAAACAACAAGCTGCTACTATTTCTGCTAAAAAAGTTATCTATAATGGTAACGAAGATTTAGCAATCCCTGCAAACTTCTCTTCTATGCTTAGAACTGGTACTTTCATTGGTTCTACATATTATGATTTGCAGTCTAATGGTTCCTTGTCCAACAAATTAATTGCTTGGCCAGATGGCACTATTTCTGCTGTTTGGACAACCGCTGGCATGAGCGCTACTTCTCGTGGTACCGGTTACAACTATAAAGATGCTAATGGATGGATTAATGGTTCTACCTCTACTGATAGAATTGAACCTACCAAAACAGGTTGGTCAACAATCGCTCCTCTTGGTGATGGCGAAATCGTTGCAGCTCACAATGGTACTTCTGCTCTCGTTATCGGCGTTCGCCCTCAAAAGGGTACTGGCGAATGGTCATTCTCCACTTTGGATGGCCCAGAAGCAATTAACGGCAATTCTTCCAGTACATGTCTCCTTTGGCCGGCTATCGCTACCAGTGGTAACACAATCCACATCATCGCTTGTACGGAAAGCGACGCTGGTTACTTCTATCAAGGTATCCAAACTTGCTTGGTTTACATTCGCGGTACTTACAATGCTTCCGCAAATACAATTTCTTGGGAAGCTCCTCGTATCGTAGGTAACGTTACTTCTGCCCAATTCGCTCAATTCTCTGGCGATGGTTATTCTATCGCAGCTAATGGCAACAATGTTGCTGTTCTCGTTGCTGATTCTTGGAATGACGTTATTCTCTGGAAATCTACAGATAATGGTAATACTTTCACCACGACTACGGTTGTAAATTCTCCTATCGCTGATGGTTATAACGAAGCTACAACGATGGTCCTCGATACTCCTTATGTATCTGATGCTTGCTGCGCTGTTGCCCTTGATAACAATGGTAACGCTCACATTGCTTTTGGTTTGACCAGAGTTTTGAACGATGACCTCGGCGATGGATCTTACAGCTATTTCCCAGGCATCGATGGTATCTTCTATTGGAATGAAACGATGGAACCTATCATGGAAACCGATACTGATTTCTTGGATCCAGAAAATTTGATTGCTAACGGTTATACCGTATTCACTCGTCTTGACCTCGATGGTGATGATACCGCTTGGTTTATGAATGGCGGTAACTTCCCAAAATATGGTATGGGTATGACTTCTACTCCTCAACTCCTTATTGACGGTAATGATGTTTATATGATTTACACCTCTTGCTTGGATTATCCATTAATGGATCAAACTAGCGATTCTTACTATCGTGGCGTATTCGCTACCAAATCCAGCGACCTCGGTGCTACTTGGAACGCTGCTAACGCTACCAGCTGGCTTTCTTATAACAAATCCTGCTACTATATTAATGATTGGTCAGAATATACTATGGAAACCGCTATGGATTATGTTGAAATCGATGGCGAAAGCATGTTCCCAAGCGTTGCTCCTCAAATTGTTAACGGTAAGTTGACTATTGGTTGGCAACAAGACTACTATGCAGGTAGTGAAATTAAAGACAACAGCGTTGCTGTAGCCGGTGAACCTTCTAACATCTATGTTATGCAAATTGCTGCTGATTCTATCGGTATCTACAACAATACAAAAGAAATTCCTCAAGGTCTTTGGATCGACCATACAGGTATTGCTGACAATACTTTGAATGGTATGATGATTTATCCTAACCCTGCAGTTAATACGATGAATGTTGCTATTTCTTCTGAAGAAAGCGCTAACGCTTCTTTGGCTATCTACAACTTGATGGGCCAAATCGTTTATAGCGAAAATGTTGCTTTGAACGAAGGTAACAACATTGTTAATGTTAACATCAACAACTTGAATGCTGGTATCTACATGGTTAATGTTAAAACCGCGAAGGGTACTGCTACTCAAAAATTGATTGTTAGATAATTTTATCTATAAACACTAAATCAGCGGTCACCGAGAGATGTCGAAGTGACCGCTGATTTTTTGTATTTTTGCGCGTTAAAAATTAATACTATGATTAACGTGAGTTCGACATAAGCAACTAAAAGAGAATCAGCTGGTTGTCGAAATAAGTATCTACTGCGATGGATGGTTTCTTTGGGAAGAAGCAGTAGGCAGCAATGGCAGCCACTGAGTTGACCATGAAGTTACAGAAGCTGCGGTGTATAGAATGTTCGATTTGGGCAATGTTCTTCAACTCGTCGTTGACGGTCTTTATTACGGCCCGTTTGCGCAGGAGCACTTTGTCTGAGACACTCATCAGACAGTTCTTCATGTTATTCTTTAGTTTTGTAACGAGCTGTATGCCATTGACAAACAGTTCGTTGAACAAGTCTT
>JAKSMD010000057.1 GCA_024400815.1 Bacteroidales bacterium
AGGCGATATTCTTAGCCGTATGGGTTCGGATGTGTTTGAAGTGGAGTGGTCTATTTTCGCTTCGCTCCAGTCGCTGTGCCGCGACCCGTTTCTGATCATTGCTTTTTTGGTGGCCCTTTTTTCAATTAGCGTGAAGCTGACGCTGATTTCGTTGGTGATTATGCCGTTGCTGGGATATCTTCTTGCTACTATTGGCAAAAATATTAAGCAGTATTCTCTGCGTTCACAACAACTCTTGGGCAAGATGAGCTCCTTTTTTGAAGAGGCTGTCGGCGGACTGCGCGTGATTCCGGGTTATAATGCGATGGACCATGCCTCTGACAGATTCAGAAATGAGAATTTCAGATTTTACAGACTGAATAAAAAGATTTTCCGTATCAATGAATTGGGCGCCCCGCTCATCGAATTCCTTTGCATCCTGGCCCTGATGGTGATTACGCTCGTTGGACTTATTTTCTTTCCGTCTGAAGCCCTGGGCAATGGCTCTGTGTTCATGCTCTATTTTGTGGTTTTCGCTCGATTGATTGTGCCGGCCAAAGCATTGGTGACGACCTACTATACACTGCAAAAAGGATTGTCCGCCGCCGGTCGTGTGTATGAGATTATTGATGCAGAAGAAAAAATTGTGGAATGCCCTAATCCGATTCGAATCCAGGAGATAAAAGATAAGATTGAATATAAAAATGTCTCGTTTGCCTATCACGATGTGAAAAATGAGGACGAATGCGATGTGCTCCATCATATTAACTTCACGCTGCCCAAAGGTAAAACCATAGCGATTGTAGGTCCCTCGGGCAGTGGTAAATCGACGATTGTAGATTTGCTTCCGCGCTTTTATGATGTTCCCTTTGGAGAGATTCTCATTGACGGCATTCCCAATGATCAATATGCCATAGCAGATTTGCGCTCCATTTTCGGCATTGTCAACCAGGATGTGATTCTTTTTAACGATACGGTTTATCATAATATCGCATTTGGAATGAAGGAGGTTACGGAAGAACAAGTCGTGGCGGCGGCTAAGATTGCGCAAGCCCACGATTTCATTATGGAGATGGAAAATGGATACCAGACTGTGCTGGGCGACCGCGGAACGCGTTTGTCGGGCGGCCAACGCCAGCGCATCAGCATCGCACGCGCCATTTTGAGCAATCCTCAAGTCTTGATTTTGGATGAAGCCACCTCTGCCCTTGACAATGAATCTGAATACCTTTTCCAAGAAGCTTTGATACCGCTGATCAAAGAGCGTACCGCTGTGATTATCGCCCATCGCTTGAGCACGATTCGCTTCGCCGACACTATACTTTTTGTCAAAAATGGTTCCATCGTGGAACAAGGTTCTCATGACGAATTGATAGCATTAAAAGGCGAATACTACCACTTCTATACGGCTCAATCCTAAGCGCTTTTTATACACACTTTGATGTTTGCAAAAACAAAATCCTCATCTTGATAACCTTATCAGGAAACATTATTTTTGCGCCTTTAATATAATAATGTTAATATGTATAATGTAGCAGTTATAGCCGGTGGCGATTCCGGCGAATATGAAGTCTCTTTAAAAACCGCCGATAATATTTTCAATCAGCTGGATCGCGATCTATTTCATCCATATTTGATTCTTTTCAAGGGCGCTGACTGGAGTTATACGGATGAACAAGGTACGAAATACCAAATCAACAAAAACGATTTCACTTTGGCGCTTCCGACAGGTGTCGTCCGCTTTGATGTGGCTTTCATTGCCATACACGGAACCCCAGGCGAAAACGGGAAACTGCAAGGTTATTTTGAAATGATTAAGCAACCCTATACTGGCTGCAATAGCTTCACTTCTGCGCTGACTTTCAATAAGTATTTTTGCAATGTGGCAGCAGATGCTTTGGGCATTCCTATTTCCGCTTCATTGCATTTCTATCGTGATGATGAAATGGATGTGGACCGTATTGAAAAGGTTTGCGGTTATCCCTGCTTTGTGAAGTCCTGCAACTCTGGCTCCAGTGTCGGCGTTACTAAAGTCCATGGACGTGACGAACTGACTAAGGCTTTTGAAGAAGCTTTCAAATACGATAGTCAATTGATGGTGGAAAAATTCGTGCGTGGCCGTGAGTTCACTTGCGGCGTGACATCCGTCTATGGCGATGTACGCGTGTTGGCCGTCACAGAAGTGGTCGCCACGAACGAATTTTATGATTACGATGCCAAATATTCGGCAGTGGGCCATAAATTGATTACGCCCGCCGAACTTCCACAAGAAGCGGAAGAGGCCATTAGAAGATACTCTACGCGCTTATTCCACCACTTGGAATGCAAAGGCGTGGTCCGCTTCGACTTTATTGTTTCTGAAGATGACGGCGTCGCTTACTTCCTCCAGGTGAATACGATTCCTGGCCAAACTGCGTTAAGTATTGTTCCGGGACAGGTTACTTATAACGGTTTGGACATCAAGGAATTTTACACCAAGATGGTTATGGAATCCCTGAAAAACTGAGAATTGAGAATCGAGAATTGAGAATTGAAATGAGAAAGAATTTAAATAGGATAATTTTTACAGTTTTGTTTTTCGGCATCATGCCGTGTTTCCTTCATGCCCAATATACAGAAAAGGATATTTATGCTTATATTGCGCAATATGAGGATATTGCAATCCAAAAAATGAATGAGCATAAGATTCCTGCCAGTATTACCATTGCTCAAGGCATTTTTGAAAGCGCCTGTGGCAAAAGTCATCTTGCGGTGGATGGGAATAATCACTTCGGCATCAAATGCCACGATTGGACGGGCGACACTATTCTGATTGACGATGATGAACTCCAAGAGTGTTTTCGCAAATACAAGACGGTGGAAGAATCCTATAATGACCATTCTCTTTTCCTCAAAAATAGAAAACGCTACGAGAATCTTTTCAAACTGGAAATCACAGATTATGCTTCCTGGGCGCGCACGCTCAAAGAGGATGGCTATGCGACGAATCCGAAATATGCCGATCAGCTGATTAGCATTATTGAAAGATACAATATCGCTCGTTTGGATACGATTTACCTCGTGCAATATTGCGGTTACAAACCGGAATTGAAGAAACCGGAAACGGCAATTGCGCAAAATACGGCAACGGCCACATCCAAACCTACAACCGCAGAGACGCCAATCCCGACGAAACCTGTTCGCGAGCCCGCTTCAGTTCATCAGCAGAAGACCCAAAATACGGCTTCTGAAACGCCGAAACAGCCGGTTTCCACTACTCCGATGAAGGTGTTTACCGCGCTGGGCAGCGAATATCCTGCAGGCAGCAGTCCCTTTACCTACAGAAAGGTATTTGAGAATAATAAGACTTATTTCGTGATTGCACTGAAGGGCGACACTTACGAGACTATCGCTGGCGATGTGCAAGTGGCTGCATCCAGTTTGCGTAAATTCAATGATGCTACGGCCAATAGCCAACCGATGGAAAACGAAATCGTCTATATCGAAACTAAGGCTAAAAGCAGTCCGACGAAAGCGCATGTCGTAGTGGCCGGCGAAACCCTTCGCTATATTGCTCAACGCTATGGCATCCAGTTGGAATATCTTTTCAAATACAATAATTTGGATGAAAATTCGATTATTCATCCCGGCGATCAAATTTTGTTGAGACATTAAAAACACTATAATTATGAAAAACATAATGCTTTCTATCATCCTCTGCTTGGGCATCTGTTGCGGTTTTGCCCAATATTCAATGGATGACCAAATCTATGATTACATCGACGCATACAAGGACCTCGCAATGCAGGAGATGGAATTGTATAAGGTTCCAGCCAGCATCACCCTGGCCCAAGCCATCTATTCTTCTAAGGCCGGCTCCAATAAAGTTGCCAAAGAAGCCAACAACCATTTTGGCATTATGTGCCACACGAGCGAATGGACAGGGGAGACTTTCTACGAAACGGATAATCGCAGCAGCGATTATTGCTACCGCAAGTACAAATCTGTGGCTGAATCTTATCGTGACCACTCTTTGTTCATTTCACAACGTAGTCGCTATGTGAAGCTGTTCTACTTTCCGATAACCGACTATAAATCTTGGGCTAACGGTTTGAAAGAAGCCGGTTATTCTGCCAATCCTCGTTATGCAGACACTTTGATTTCCATTATAGAAAAATATTATTTGATGCATTACGATCGCAAGGTCGCCCAGAAAATGGGAGATACGGAAGCTTTGCAATCGGTTGCAGAGCCTAAACCAGAGCGCATTACGGAAACCCCGTCGGCTCCAGCAACGAAACCAGTTGCGGTTAGCGAACCTGAAAAAGCGGTTCAAGAACCCGTTTCCGTCCCAACCCCACAACCAGTGGTGGAGACTAAACCCGCACCTGCACCAGAACCTAAAAAGGATGAAACGCCAGTAACCCCTCCGGCAAAAGCAGAACCTCAGCCGACAGAAGCCGCCGTGCCTGCACCTGAGAAGGTCAATGGACGCAATGTATTTATCCTCGATCCGTACGCTGTTCCTTTTAAAGAGGCCTACTATCCTTATACAAGCCGTCCTGTTTACGAAAACAACAAGACCAAATTCATCATCGCCAAAGCGGGCGATACCTATCAGAAATTGGCAACTTCTATGCAAATGAGTGAGAAGAATCTCCGTTTGTATAATGATGTCTATGATGAATCGGAACCGATAGAGGATGAGGTTATCTATTTGGAAATGAAAAGCACCAAATCTCCTGTTGAACATCATAAATTGGCAGAAGGTGACACCTATCGCTATATTGCACAACGCTATGGCGTGCAGTTGAAGATTATTATCAAGCGCAATAGCGGTTCTTTGAGCAATTACGCTATCGGTGATAGCATTTGCATCGGTTGCAAATAAATGAAGGACGCGTAGCTTTAATTCAAAATCACATAAAATATGCCAAAGTCAGTATATCATTTTAATCCCAAAACCTTGTCGTTTGAAAAGGTGAAGGTTAGTTTCAAGCACATTTTCAGAAGATTGATCTGGGTGTTCTTGAGCGGGGTCGCATTTGCACTGATTTTTGTGTGGATTGGTTTTTATGTGATCGATTCTCCTAAAGTTAAAATCTTGGAACAGGAGAATAATGAATTGAAGGAAGAGGTCGAATATCTGACTTCCCGCATGGAGGTGATGTCTGATGTGCTTTTGGATATTGAAGACCGTGACGATAATGTCTATCGAACGATTTTTGAGGCTGACCCTGTGCCTGCCTCAGAGCGCTACCCATTGATTTTGGACAATACTCGGCATGATAGTTTGTCGCGTTCCGAGGCCTACACTCTTTTGAAAGAAGCCAATAAAAAAGCCGATAAGTTGACGGTCCGCTTGGCCGCCCAGACAAAGTCTTTGAATGAACTGGAAAGCATTTCCAATAAAAAGTCTGAAATGTTGAGCTGCATTCCGGCTATTCGTCCTTTGAAGAATATGTATGCCATCACTTCCGGTTTTGGTCGCCGTTACCATCCTATTCTGAAGACTTTGCGTGCCCATACCGGTGTTGATATCGCTGCCCCGAAAGGCACGCCTATTTATGCTACGGCCGATGGAACGGTCACCAACGAAACCCCAGGCGGCGGTTACGGCATCTCAGTAGTCATCAGTCATGGCTATTCGTATAAAACATTGTATGCGCACATGTCCAAAAAAGCGGTGAAACCTGGACAAAAGGTGAAGCGCGGTCAGGTGATTGGCTATGTTGGTTCTACGGGTATGTCTTCTGGCGCACACTTGCACTATGAGGTCATTAAAAATGGTCAGCGAGTGAATCCGGTTTACTACTTCTATAGCGATATTACCCCAGAAGAATATAATGCTATTTTGGAATCCTCAAAACGTGTTAACCAGGCACTCTCTTAATGAGAAGATGGGAATTGAACGATAAATCAAGATCTCTTTAGCATGCGTATATTCTTTCGATTACATATTGTTGCTTTGTTTTTGGCGTTGGCCGCAGTATGCGGTTCGTGCAAGCCGAAGTTTGATTCATCGGACAAAATGATCTTTCATTATAACGAATCCAATGGCATTCAGACACTTGATCCGGCCTATGCTTCAGGACAAGCCGTGATTTGGCCTTGCAACCAACTCTATAATGGGTTGGTGGATTTGGACGATTCCCTGAATATCGTACCTTCCATTGCCAAAAATTGGACGATTTCGGAAGATGGTTTGCGCTATACCTTTACGCTTCGCAATGATGTTGCCTTTCACAATACAGCCTTTTTTTCTTTCAAGAAAAAAAGATTGGTTACCGCGCAAGACTTTGTGTACAGCTTTTCACGCATAGTGGATCCGGAGGTCGCTTCCCCCGGGGCGTGGATTTTCCAAAAAGTGAAAAGAGATAAGGATGGGAAACCTGCATTTAGAGCGCTGAATGATACCGTGTTTCAAATAGAACTTGTTGAACCATTCCCGCCGTTCTTGGGTATTCTTGCAATGAAATATTGCTCGGTTGTACCCAAGGAAGTGGTTGAGCATTTTGGCAAAGATTTCCGAAACCATCCGGTGGGTACAGGACCGTTTCAATTCCAGCTTTGGCAAGAAGGGGTTAAACTGGTGATGCGCAAGAATCCCAACTATTTTGAAAAAGATCCGCAAGGCAATCCATTGCCCTATTTGGACGCCGTGGCAGTCTCTTTCATTGTGGATAAACAATCTGTATTCATGGAATTTATGAAGGGCTCTTTGGATTTTATGTCGGGTATAGAAGCTTGCTATAAAGATGCCCTATTGACGAAAGACGGTCGTCTTAATCCAGAATATAAAGACGAGGTTGCCTTGCTGACGGGTCCGTATTTGAATACGGAATATTTGGGCTTTATGCTGAAACCGGGAGATAAAAAGAATCCGATTTTAGATAAGCGTGTGCGTCAGGCTATCAATTATGGTTTTGACCGTGAGAAGATGATGAAGTATCTGCGCAACAATGTCGGCTATCCCGGCACTGCTGGATTTGTGCCGAAAGGCATGCCGTCGTTTAATCCAGAACGAACGGGAGGATATACTTTCAATCCGAAAAAAGCAGCCAAGTTGCTGGCTGAAGCGGGTTATCCGAATGGCAAGGGCCTCCCGCCGATTTCCGTGGCCGTTTCGGCATCTTATGCCGATTTGGTGCAATATATGCAGCACGAACTATCGGAACTCGGCATTGAGCTGAAGATGGAGGTGATGCAGGGCGCGCAGCAACGACAAATGATGCGTAATTATCAGTTGCCGTTTTTCCGCGGCTCATGGATTTGCGATTACCCAGATGCAGAGAACTACATGGCCCTGTTTTATTCCAAAAATCTGCAACCAACGGGTTCGAATTACACCTATTATGTCAATCCGGAATTCGATATTTTATATGAACGCTCCCAACGTTGTGCGAATGAAACTCAGCGCAATGCATATTATACGCGTATGGATTCACTCTTAGTGGCAGATGCGCCTTTTGTTGTGCTGTATTATGATAAGGTCGTCCGTTTCACGCGTGCTAATGTTACGGGAATGGGTACTAATCCGGTAAATATGCTGAACCTGAAGCGCGTGAAAATTGGAAAGATTTAGCTATAAAAAAATAGACAACTATATACTTGTTGACCCGAATATTTTGATTTTATAATGATTAGGGCGGCCCGGCACCACCTACCCGCAATCCAACGCGGTGCCGTCGCGCTTTTTGCCCTAACTTGCTGCCCACCCACACCATTATTCATTGTTCATTATTCATTATTCATTCCCCACCCGCACGCAAGTAAATGGGCTCCAATCGCTGCCGCGGTCCCACATAGCATAGACCGTAGGTCTTATTTGTCTCAGATTTGCATTTATTTGCTTCCCCGACAGGCGGCGACAGCAGGTATTTCCTTCGGCGCACGCCATCCCGCGCCGCCACCACCGCACCTCGCCATTCCTCCCCAGATAGCGCCCTTCATTACAGTCCCCTTTTTCGAACACACGGACCGCTTGTTTTTAGGCCAAATTTCAGTTGATATCAAAACGAGCACTTCGGTGCCTACCAACGACTTCATCAACATGATGGTGGATGCTGTTGCCAAAATCCGCGTCATGAACACACAGGAAGGTATTCGATTGGCCGCCAAGAACTTTCTCAATATGTCAGAAAAGGAATATACATTCTGACGCCAAAGTCCAGATGGTTATTGAAAAACTTCCGGAAATTGCGGCCAGCGTGGCCGAACCGATATCCTCTATAAAGGATGTTCACATTTACGGCAACGATGGCAAAGGTGTGGCCGAAATGTCAGGAAATGTGCTTACCGTCATTCGCCAGACTATGGATGTCGTTTCCGATGCCACTGGTGTGAATATGGGAGAAATTATGAAGACGACTACCTTGGAAGGAGCAGTTAAACGAACCTCAGGAAAATAGTCGAATAGAAACATATTTTAAAACGAGCTGGCACGACAGCTCGTTTTTTTATTTGTTTTATCGCCTATTTTTTGTGTACCTTTGCACCGTTTTTTTGAAACTGATAAATTATTGACACTATGCTCAAGTACTTTAAAGAACCACCATTTTCTGTTACTATTTGTGACAAAGAAGGCAAGATTTTGGAAATGAATGACAAATCGGTTGCAACATTTTGCAAAGATGGAAACCCCTTGATTGGCAATTCTCTGCTGGATTGCCATCCCGAACCCGCACGCACGAAGTTGCTGGGCTTGTTGGATAATCACAATGTCAATGCCTATACTATTGAGAAAAACGGAATCAAGAAATTGATCTACCAATCTCCGTGGTACGAAAATGGAGAATTCGCAGGTTATATCGAGTTGTCTATGGAGATTCCAATGGAAATGCCTCACTATGTGCGCAAACCACAGAAATAGCAAGTGATTTGTCTTTGTGCTCTTTTTAATTTTTCACTATTAATTTTGAATTGAAAATAATGTTTACAAACCATCGCGATAAAGAAAAGGATACCAGTCTCATTTACGGCATGCGCCCGATTTTCGAGGCTATTGAAAGTGGAAAGACCATTGATAAGGTGCTGTTCCAAAAAGGTTTGCAAGGCGAGCTTTTCAAGCAGCTTTTTTATGAAGTACGTCAGCATAAAATTCCCTTCCAATATGTGCCTCTTGAAAAACTCAATCGCTTGACTCGCAACAACCATCAAGGCGTGGTGGCGTTCCTGTCAGCGATTGAATATAGCAGCATATACGATATTGTCCCTTCAATTTTTGAAGAGGGGAGGACGCCGTTCTTGCTGTTGTTGGACAAAATTACGGATGTGCGCAATGTGGGCGCAATTGCCCGTTCGGCTGAATGTGCTGGCGTGGATGCGATTATCATCCCGCTAAATGGCGGAGCGCAACTTAATGAAGATGCAGTGAAAAGCTCTGCAGGTGCGCTTAACAAAATTCCGATTTGTCGTCATTCCAATCTTGTGGAGATTATTCAGTACCTCAAAAATTCAGGCGTTGAGGTGGTGGGTGTTACCGAAAAGGCCAATCACGCCTTGTACAATAAGGATTTTACCGGACCTCTCTGCCTTATTATGGGCAATGAATATGAAGGCATCGCCTGGGATTATTTGCGTCATTGTAACGATACGGTGACGATACCTATGGTGGGCACGATTCGCTCGTTGAATGTGTCTGTGGCAACAGGTATCACGCTGTTCGAAGTGGTTAAGCAACGCAACCCTGTGAAAGAATGAAGAAGATAGGCATACTTTCTGATACGCATGGTTATCTGCATCCGAATGCCTTTGAATTTTTTAAGGACTGTGATGAGATATGGCATGCTGGCGATATTGTGGATGATTTTATTTTGGATGAATTGCAGGCTATCGCACCAGTTGTGCGTGCAGTGTATGGCAATTGCGATGATTGGGATATTCGTCGTGAAATTCCCGAAAGGCAAGTGTTTCAATGCGAAAAGCACAAGGTGGCCATCCAACACATTGTGGGTTACCCGGGCAAATATTTCCCAGATGGTTTGCAACTGATTAAAGAAGAAAACCCCACATTGCTGATCGCTGGCCATTCGCACATTTTGAAGGTGATGAATGATAAGAAAAATAACCTGCTCTTTATCAACCCGGGCGCGGCAGGACGCTATGGCTTCCATACTCGGCTGACAATGCTGCGTCTGAAAATTGACGGAGACAATATATCCGATTTGGAAATTTATGATGAACCTAAACTCCAACCGATAAAATGACAAATGAAGAATGCCCCATTATCACGATATTAGGTCCTACTGCTACCGGCAAAACTCACATCGCAGTCCGCTTGGCAGCAGAACTTGAAGGAGAAATTGTCAGTGCCGATTCCAGACAAGTTTATAGAAGAATGGATATTGGTACGGGCAAGGATATTTCCGAATATCAATACGATGGACAACAGATACCATACCATCTCATCGATATCGTAGAACCGGGCGTTAAGTACAATGTCTTCCATTATCAGCAGGCCGCCTTTAAGGCAATGCGGGAAATACAGTCGCGCGGCAAGCAAATTGTCATTTGTGGCGGTAGTGGCATGTACATTGAATCTGTTCTGCAAGGTTATCGTTTCAAATTTCAAGAAGAACACCAGATTCTTTCCGATCCTGTCCCATCTGTTATTATTGGTCTTCGAGGCGACCGCGATCTGATCCGTATGCGTATTACGCAGCGCCTTAAGGCTCGTTTGCAAGAAGGCATGATTGAGGAAATCCAATCCCTGTTGGATGAAGGCATCGACCCCCAAGTGCTCATACGATATGGCTTGGAATATAAGTTTGTTACATTATATCTTTTGGGAGAAATCACCTATGACGAAATGTTCGGTCGATTGAATACCGCTATTCACCAGTTCTCTAAGCGCCAAATGACTTGGTTTCGCCGTATGGAACGCCTAAGCTTCGATATTCATTGGGTGGATGTTGCCCTTTCTGATGACGAGAAAATGGCAGAAATCTACAAGTTCCTGTAAGAAAAAAGTTATAAACCGAGCTTTTTTCATTTTCCATTTTTGCACTTTTTTTGTACTTTTGCCGCGTTTCAAAAATTCAACACCAAGATGTAGTATTTTTAGTTGTTAATGTATTAGAAGAAAGGAGGTTATTTCATGGTTGATACCATTAATTTCGGTACATTTAAGTGGCACCATATTACCAATCCAACGGTAGAAGATTTAGATTTTTTGAGGGATAACTTCCATTTTCACCCCTTGGACATTGACGACTGTTCCAGTTTTGTGCAGCGGCCTAAGATAGATGAGTACGATGACTACTATTTCCTCGTGCTCCATTTCCCTTTGATGGATAAGCGTACGCAGCTTGTGAAAACTGAAGAAACAAAGATATTTTGGGGGCAGGATTATTTGATTACAGTAGGTAATTCTCATTACGTAGTTCAGGACCTTTTCAATTACACCAAAATCCATCCGGAACCAGAAGATGAAGACGATATCAGTGGTACAAGTGATGCCGTCTTGTATCATATTTTGTATCGTATGATGAAAGAAACCTTCTTGCTGGTTGAACGTATGGGCACAGAAATTGATTATATCAATCGTGAACTTTTTAATACTAAATCAGAAAAGATCATTGAACAGATTTCGCGCTATCGTAAGAATATCATCCAAATGAACACTATGTTCAGACCACAGTTGCGACTGTTCAATCAGTTTGAATCCGGTGGCATTAAGGGCTTTGCAGATGATATGGAAGAATATTGGGGTAATATCCTCGACTTTTACCAGAAGATGTGGGATATGATTGTGGACTATGGTGAGTTGGTAGATGGTCTTTCCAGTACCTTCGATTCTTTGCAGACGAATAAAACGAACGAAATTATGCGTATGCTCACGATTATTTCTACTATCGTGTTGCCTTTGACTTTTATCAGCGGTTTGTATGGCATGAATGTCAATCTGCCTTTTGCTGGCTCTCCTTACGCATTCTTAATTGTGATTGGCTTCTGTGCCATCATACTTATCGTTTTGGTGCTCTTCTTTATTAAGAAGCATTGGCTTTAATATTGAAAAAAGTTATGAATGATGAGTTATTAGTGGCAGATAGTCGCTTATGACGTTATATTTTATGATAAATGTATAAAACCAAATTACATATTGTTGAGCTTGAATCAGGTGATTTTCATACGCTCGTAAAGGGTCATGTGGCCGGTAAAACTATACGTATTGTGTTGGATACTGGGGCGTCACATAGTTGTATGGATACGGCGTATGCGCAAGCTCTTTTGCCACAACTGCAAACGCAACTTCATGATGGAGTTACCGCTGGCATTGGCGGTGATGATTTTGAAGTGCGCATTGCAGATGTACCCGAATTCAAATTAGGACATTTTTATTTGCCGATGTACGAAAATATGGCCTTACTTGACTTCTCTTACATTAATCAGGCCTATCTGCGTTTGAAACAGAAACCTATCCAAATGATATTGGGCAATGATTTTTTTGTCGCCCACAAAGCTATTATTGATTATCAGCAAAATATTCTTTTTTTTGACAAATAGATGGAAGAGGTAACTACGCAACAAACGATCTTAGGTGTTGACCCAGGAACCAATGTTATGGGTTATGCTATTTTGAAAACGAATCTCAATAAGTCGGAGGTAGAGGTTTTAAGTGTTATTGAGATGAAGAAATTAGAAGATCATTATGCCAAGTTGAAATTCATCTATGAAAAAATCAACTCTCTTATTGAGCAGTATCATCCGGATGTCTTAGCGATAGAAGCTCCTTTCTATGGGAAGAATGTGCAATCAATGCTTAAATTAGGACGTGCTCAAGGCATTGTTATCGCTGCCAGTTTGCATGCGGGCATGGAAGTCTATGAATATGAACCGCGTAAGATAAAGCAAGCGATTACGGGCAATGGTAACGCGGCTAAGGAACAGGTTGCCGCCATGTTGTGTCACATGTATCCTATTAAAGAATCTATATCGTATTTAGACGCTACGGATGCTTTGGCTGCGGCGGTTTGCCACCATTTGCAACATCGTGTTGTTTTGGGAGGTAAGCAGAAATTCTCCGATTGGAAGTCTTTTATTGCCAATAATGAGAAACGCGTCATAAAATAATCTTTTGGCATAATAATTGCTTTTTTACTGCGCTAATTTTATTTTTATGAAGCCCAAAATTGATTTATCTGTTGACAAAACAAAAGTTACAGAAGGGGATGTCGTTGAAATGACATGGTCTTGTTCTGCTGCCGAAAAGGTACAATTGATCTTAGACAATGGTTATAAATCTAGTACGATAGATGTCGAACCGTCTGGATCGAAAAAATTCAGATTAAATCGTTCTAAAGGAAAAACGCATTTGGTGATTTGTGTCACAAATAGCGGCAAACAATATTACAATTCTGTTTGTGTTCGTGTTCAAAAAATGAAGGCCACAAAGGCAGAAGAAGTGCATGATTATGCCGGAACCAAACGCGTGCATAAAAACGGTTTGAGAACCTCTTTGGAGAATGCAAAGGCGAAGATTAAAATGGCTTGGGGTTATATTCCTGAAAGCAAGCGTTTGGCAGTGAAAGTGCTCGCAATACTCACTGTTATCATGATACTTACCGCCATTTGGCCGAGATTGATTTCTTTTTCCTTTTTCGTATTGATTGCGTATCTTTGTTGGATTATTTGGAAGAAATAGCGAGTATCTTTTGTGGCACTACAAAAAAAGGAATGACGAATGTCATTCCTTTTTTGTTAGCAGGGGAAGAGAGATTCGAACTCCCATCAATGGTTTTGGAGACCACTATTCTGCCCTTAAACTATTCCCCTAAAACAAAGGGCATGTTTGCATGCCCTTTGAAATTTATGTTGGTTTTGTGATTAGTCGAGGATGTTTGTAATCTGACCAGCGCCAACGGTACGACCACCTTCACGGATAGCGAAACGGAGGTTCATATTCAAAGCGATTTCAGAAAGCAATTGAACATCGATTTCAACGTTATCACCAGGCATACACATTTCAACGCCTTCTGGCAATGTGATAGCACCAGTTACGTCCGTTGTACGGAAGTAGAATTGAGGACGATAGTTGTTGCCAAATGGAGTGTGACGA